>JAHIEL010000072.1 GCA_018901715.1 Patescibacteria group bacterium | reverse complement strand
TTTGAAATAGAGGCGGTTGCTGAAGCGATAGAAGATGAAATGCCTGTTAATTTAGAAGACAAAGACGAAATAGAAAAAACAACCGAAACAGAAGCGCTGGTTGAGGAAATGGAATTAAATCCTGAAGCGAAAGAAAGGAAAGAGGCGATGGAAAGATTAAAAAAATATATTGCGGAAATTCAAGAGAAAACTGAAAAATATGATACAGTTGATATGATCAATCCTTCAGGAAGAATCGTGGACGGAAAAAGATTGACATATAAAGAAGAGATAAGCTTGTTTAAAGAAGAAATACAAAAAGATTCGAATTACAATCCTGTTTTTACATATCCGCAGACAGAAGAAATAAATATAGATGACATAGAATCAAAAATTAAAGATTTGGGAATAATGAGAGAAAGAATAGGCGCGGAAGAAAACAATGAACATATAAAAAAAATTGTTTTTGAATGCCTAGATACTTCTTCGGCGGAAATGAATTTTATTATGGCAGTGAAAAACAAAAATGACGCAATGGCTTATCAATATTCTGCAGAGGCTTCTGGAGACATTGATAATGAATTGGTTAAAAAAAATGAAACATATTATCAAAACAAACTTAAAGACAGGTCATACATTGATAATCCCCTTAGGAAAAAATTAAAAGAAATAAAGTTGTCGTCGCAAGATATAAAAAATATTTTGCAAATAGCTTTAGATGTTTTAGGATCAAGCAGTTTCAAAATTAATTTGAAAAGCAACGCGGAAAATATAAGTATTTCTGATACAAGAAAAGAAATAAAAATACCGGAAAACAATAAATACACAGGAGAGAGAGCTGCTGAATTAATTTCTCATGAAATTTGCACGCATGCGATATCAATGATGAATTTTAATGAAGCTGGTTTTCAGGGTGTTTCCATAGGTAAAAACGCGACTACTTTTCAGGAAGGAATTGCGATGCTTTCCGAAGAAAAAGCGGGAGAACATATTTTTGGAGATAAAAAACCAATCGACAAAGATTGGTTTATACACGCGATGGAATATAGAAGAAAAGGAAATGGCTTTGGAGCAACTTATCTGGAAATGAAAAAAAGAATTTTAGATCAATTTATAGTGCAAGATATTGAACCGCAAAAAGCGGAAATAGATGCGGAGAAAGAATCTTTGAATATCTGCAGAAGAATATTTCGCGGAATGCATGATTTTTCTTCAAATAGTCCGTATTATTATACAAAAGACTCATGTTATTTTAGAGGATATATTGAATCTCAAAAAATGGCGGAAAAAGGATTGGATCACTATCTGACAGATCTGAAAATTGATCCATATTTGTTGCCATATTTTATTTCTCTTAAAATTATTCCAGAAAAAGCATTGTATGTAAATAGAAAAGTAATTGAAGCGATGTGGGATAAAAAAGGTTTTTCAAGAGATTTTCTGGAAAATTACGATTGGTACAAAGAAAATACTCAAATGGATCGTCATATGGCGTATCGAAGAGAGTTTGGGCAGATTGATGATGAAGTCCGAGATGTTAAGCAAAAAATGGAAGAATAAGATTGCGAAAAACAATCAAACACTTGCCTGGCTGAGTGAAGATGAAATTTATTCTTTAATAAAAAGATATTGTGGTATTTTTTCCAGATGCCATCGTTCTTTCCATCCCAAATCGCTCACTCCCGCATCTAGATATTTTGCGCCGAAGTTTATTGCTTTTTCAAAGTTTTTGTAAATATTATAAGTGCCAAGATTTGGTATAGCGTTTTTGTTTGTTCCAGTTTGAATATATGCATAAACATTTTTGTATTTTATGGAAAAAGATACAGCCTCTTTCTGGCTGTTGATAACAAAGGTTAGCATATGAATATCAAAATTTAATTTTAGCAAATCACGGAATATTTCTGCACGATGCGGTTTATTAAAAGAAGATTTTTCTCCGAAATTTTTCTTATTTAGCTCAATCATCAAGTCTAGATCATTATAATTATTTTCAACTATTTGCGGGCTTAACAATTCGATTGACTTTATTTTTTTTCTTACTTTATATCGCGATTCCTTGCTAAACTTTTTAACTAAATAGTCATCAGGATCTTTAACTTGAGAAAGATTGGCGATATACTTATATTTATATATATTGAGAGATTTTGTAAATGGATCTTCTCCCATTATTCTTATTAATCTCGCAGTTTTTGTAATCGCATTATAAAATTGCGGGATGCATTCTCCATAATCCTGTTTTATAAAAATACGATTATCTCTCATAAATCCTCCGCTAAAAAATTCTAAACATTTTTCATTTTCATTATATTGGAGCGGAAGCAGCCCTACCATTTCTTCATTATCATATCCCGCATAAAAATACAAAGGATAATTGAAATATTTATAGGCACAATAATTAAAATCCCAATTATCACAAATTGTTTTGTCTGGACTTAATTTATTCCAAGCATTTTTTGCTTCTTCTAAATTATCTATA
>JAHIEL010000071.1 GCA_018901715.1 Patescibacteria group bacterium | reverse complement strand
GGACGCTTTTTAGACTCATCGTTAATGCGGCTTATATACTCCCCAATAACACCCAAAGATAACAGCTGGATGCCACCCAAGAAAACTATCGCTAATACTAACGAAGTCCAGCCAGGCATTGTTTTGTTAGTAAATATTCTCATAACTAAAGCATAAATTGCATACAAAAAGCTTCCTCCTGCTGTTAGAAAGCCAAAATAACTAACAAGCTTCAACGGCACAGTTGAAAAAGAAATAATGCCATCAAGTGCTAACTTTATCATTTTCCTAAGAGGATATTTAGTTTTTCCTGCAAATCTTTTTTCGCGATCATATAAAACCCCTATTTGCCTAAATCCTACCCAACTTGTAAGCCCCCTAATATAACGATTCCTCTCTCTTATCTCATTTTTGAAAACATCCACCACTTTTCTGTCCATCAACCTGAAATCGCCAGCATCAACGGGAATATCAACGCTTGTCATTGTTTTTAAGATTCTATAAAAGATTTTAGCGCTTAATTTTTTAAATATGGACTCTCCTTGCCTTTCCTTTCTGACACCGTAAATTATTTCATAACCCTGTTTCCATTTATCAATAAAATCCGGAATAACTTCCGGAGGGTCTTGCAAGTCAGCATCAATGATAATAACTGCTCTGCCTTTTGAGTAATCCATTCCTGCAGTGATAGCTACCTGGTGCCCAAAATTCCTGGAAAAATCCAAAATCTTAATTCTGCTGTTCTCATTTTGCAACTGCTTTATAATCTGAAGAGATCTATCTTTGCTGCCATCGTTCACAAATATAATTTCATATTCTCCCAGCTTTGCCATAACAGAAGCCAGGCGTTTATAAAACTCTTCAATAACTTCTTGTTCGTTGAAAACAGGGACTACAACAGAATAATAAATTTTTGTATCTTGTGTATCCATAAAAGCGGAGAGGGTGGGATTTGAACCCACGCGCCCTGATTAAGAGCCATCGGTTTTCGAAACCGTGCCGTTATAACCAAACTTCGGTACCTCTCCGTATCTTCCCTTATTTCCTTTTTTCGTAAAGTAAATTGAAAACTATTTTGAAAATTCTAGCAAAAATAAACACAGCGCAAACTTCAAGTGTAGTAAAGGTAATTTCCGACAAAGAAGTAAGCCCTTGCCCTTTATCGCCTATTATAAAATAATCTTTGCTCAAAAAATTGATAAGATAAAGAATGGCAGTCGCTATTATCCAAAAATAAACAAAATATTCACCTCTGCGAATGATTTGCTTATCAGCTGCTTTGCTTATCCATCGCAATGCCTCTTTGTGGAAAGAATAAATCAACAAGACCCCGATATAAAAGACCCCTATCTTTGTGGCAGGAAAAGCGCCTCTGGTAAAAAATTCAGTGAGCATCATGCCTATGGCTAAGATAGTCACGAATATCGAAATATTAAAAAGGGCTCTATTAATAGAAAACTCTTCGTTATAAGCTTTGTTCATAATTCTTTATTACTTATTAATTAATTATTAATATTAAAACAAGTCCGCATCTATTGAGAAATTCTTAGGCAATAATAATGACAACTTTTCTCCTATAAAATAACCTGCTTTTACTTCTAATTTTCCTTTTAATATTTTTGGCTTAAAAAATCTTTTAATCTTTTTTTCTGCTCTTTTGAAATCGGAAAAATTATTAATCAAAATGTTTGTTGCTGTCATTCCCCAGATTACTCCTCCACCAGTAGTTGGCTTTGTCATTCCAGCAGAATCACCTAACAAAAATACATTATTATCTTTGGAAAAACAAAGTCCTTGAGGAATTAATGCTGACTTTATTTTGCTTCTGTCAAAAACTATATTATTCCTATCTAAAAGATTTATAAGCTCTTCTAAAACATTGCCTGCTTGCCCAATGCCACCATATTCAATAAATTCTTTTCCAGGAATTTTCCATAAAAAACCATATTCATTATTTGAAAATACTTTAGGCCAAATTTCAATCTGTTCTTCTTGGCCCCTCCTCTCTACAAAATACTGAATGCCTAAACGAAAACTTGGGCTATCTTTTGAAGTCAATTTCCTTAATTCTGATAAACTGCCGTCACAAGCTATAACCTTAAAAAATCCTTGAGGAATTTCTTTAATTTCTGTATTAAAAAAGAATTTTACTCCTTGCTCTTTTGCTAAATTAAAAATATATTCATCTAATTTTCTTCTTTCAAATTGTAAAAAACTCGGATTAACAGAAACTCTTATGTCTTGCTTAGGAAAATGAACTAAAATGTTATTTACTTCTCTTTCATGCAATCCTTGTGGAATAGTCAGACCTTGTTCAATTCTTTTTGAAATTAAAGCGCTACATAATTTCCCCCCAACTCTATCATTTTTTTCAAACACACTCACATCAAATCCTTTTTTCTGAAGCTTCAAAGCAGCATAAAGCCCAATAATACTTGCTCCGATAACAGCTATTTTCTTATTCTTCTCTGCCATCTTTTAGCGTTAGCCGAGCAAAATTTCTTTTACCTGCCTGAATAACCAACCCTTCTTCTACTTTTATAATTTTGTTAAAATCAGTTATCTTTTTGCTGTCAATCCTTGCCCCGCCCTGTTGTATTAATCTTTTTGCCTCGCCTTTTGATTTAGCCAAGTCAAGATGAAACAAAAGCTCTAATATAGGATATTCTTTTTTTGGCGCGAAAAATACTCTTATGTCGCTTGGCAGCCCCTTGTCTTTAAAAACTTTTTCAAATTCCTGCTTAGCTTTTTCTGCTTTTTTTTCTCCCCAATAAAGAGAAACAATTTTTAATGCCAGTTCTTCTTTCAAGTCCTTTGGATTATATTTTTTATCTTTTAACTTCTTTTTAACTTCTTGAAGTTCTTTTTCGCTTAGCCGAGCGCAAATCTCAAAATATTCTTCCATCATTTCGTCTTTCATTGACATTATTTTTCCAAACATATCTTTTGGCTCATCGCTGATATTAACTACATTGCCCCAAGAAGTAGACATTTTCCTTCCATCAAGCCCAGACAACATCCGCAGAGCCATAATATCCTGCGGTTTCTGACCATAATGCTTTTGGATATCTCTTCCTGTCTTTAAATTAAAAAGCTGGTCATATCCACCGAGCTCTGCATCCGCCTTAAGAGCTACTGAATCATAACCCTGAAGCAGTGGATAATAAATTTCCTGTAAAGTAATTGATTGTTCTTTTTTCCATCGCTCATTGAAATTCCTTCTATGAACCATTTGCTGGACAGAGAATATTTTAGCAATGCTCAAAAATTCATCCAAACCAATTTTCTTAAACCATTCACTATTGTATCTTATTTCTGTTTTCTTAATATCTAAAATCTTATCAAATTGCTTAATATATGATGCCATATTCTTTTTAATCTCTTTTTCAGTTAATCCCTTTCTGCCATCTGGCTTATCAGATGGGTCGCCTATTTGAGCAGTAAAATCACCGATTACTAAAACTATTCTATGCCCTAAGTCCTGAAAATCTTTTAGTTTCCAAAGTTGGCTAGCTCTGCCAAGATGAATTTTATCTCCTGTCGGGTCAATGCCATGCTTTATTCTTAATTTCTTGCCTGAAATCAAAGCATCTTTAAAATGCTTTTCATCAATAATTTTTTCAACGCCTTTGTTTAATAAGTCCTCTATTTGTTGAGTTTTGCTTTGCATAAAATTATTTTAATTGTGGACTCCACGGGAATCACTTGTCTGCCCGCGTTGCTACGCAAAGCGTTGCAGGCGGGCATAGCGTTGTAGCTCATTAACTATTTTCTGTAAAAAGTAGTTTTGCCAACTTGCCTAGCCCCAACTAAACCTAAAACCTCTTTTCTTTTGATAAATGGCTTTATTTCCTTTTCTAACTCTCTTTGGATGTATATATCCATAAATTTTAGCAGGGTTAAAATTAGCTTCTATTAAATTTTAGTAGGGTTAAAATTCCTGTCAGTATTTTGTGTGGACCCGACCGGAGTCGAACCGGTGACTTTCCGCATGCCATGCGGATGCTCTGGCCAACTGAGCTACGGGCCCGCAATGTTTCTCAAAATCTTTGATTTTGATAGAAACATTAGCGTCCTGGGGGCTTTAGCCCGAAGGACAACATCGGAATTTTTGTCCTTCGCTTCACTTAGGATATAAGAATAAATAAATTCACTTCGTTCATTAACTTGCCATAATGTGCCCTCGGCAGGATTCGAACCTGCAATCTTGACCTTAGGAGAGTCCTGCTCTAATCCGTTGAGCTACGAGGGCGCACAAATATAAATGTTCTTGATTATGCTTTCCTAATTATCTCTTGAGAGACCTGTTCTATTAATGAATCTATTAGTTTTGAAATGTCGCCTCCTTTTTTAATCCTTATCCTGCACATCCCATATCTAGTTCTTCCCCTAGTGCCTCCGTCATTGAATCGAATGATAAATTTATGTTTTGATATTTTTGTAATACGAGACCAATAATTTAAACACTCTTTTCTATCCATCCCAGAATATATTCTCATTGTCGGCTTTATGAACTCCTCCGGAATATCAAATACATTTCTTAATATAGTCAAATAAGATTTTATCATTCTCCCATCAGAATTAATAAATCGGCATCCTTTTTTGCTTCCTTCTGCCCAATAAAGCATAGCTATCACGATTGATAAATCCCTGTTGGGACCCTGCAACAATTCTTGGGCTCGTTTTCTTGCTCTCTCTAAATTCTTCTGTTTGCGTTCTGCACTACCTCCCTGTCTCGCCCTCAATATCGCAACATATTTAGGCGGAACCTTAACATCACGGATATAGTGCCATACCGTAGTTTTAGGAATAGATAACCCCACCACTAGCTCATTAATGCTAAGGCCTTTTCTCCTTAATCTTTTTAACTCTTCAATTTTTTCTATTGAATGGATCCTCATGCTTTTATTTTAACATGTTCAATAGAAATATCAATTGCCTATATCGTGCACAATGTTTGTTCCATTAAAACAGTAGCAAATATTGTATTATCAAGGTGCGGAATTTCTTTATCCATTGAACTACGAGGGCGATTTCAATAAGAATATCATCTTTAAGACCAAAAAACAAGATTTATTCCAAAAGCCCGCGTTCGCGGGCTTTTGGATTATTTTTAAAAAAGCGTTATAACTGTTTGTAAGTTTTTTTATCTCTTTGTTTAATGCTATCAACAATAATTTCGGTCTGATTATAATGAAATATAATTCTGAAACGACCGGCTCTCAAACGATAAAAATCAGTAGTTTTTATCTTTGCAATATTCAATCCTTTTGTCTCGCGATGAATTAGCTTTTCTATCAATTCTAATAATCTTTGTCTATCCTGTTTGCTAATCTTTCTTAACAATTTTTCTATTTTATCCATAGAAAAATTAAATAGTCGTTTTTAATATCTTCGCCAGGTCTTTGGCCTTAATGCCTCTACCTTTGTTATCGCGGATAGCATCAAACACAGTATATTCATTTTGTTTCTCTATTTTTTCAATATCAAAAGGAGTGATCTCTAGTTTTTCCCCTCTCTCTTTAATAATAAAGCGATTAGTGGAAAAACTCCTTCTCCAGTGAACCGGCAAGGTAATTTGCCCCTTAGTTGTGGCTTTAACTATTGTAGTCATGTTTTTAAATTAAGTAATACTTTCTTACATTCTTACTTTATCAATTTTCAAAATACTTGTCAATAGCTCTACCCAAAAGCCCGCACTTGCGGGCTTTTGTGGTTTTGGGTGGCTAAGCGGACTTGAACCGCCTCTGGAAACTCCACAAGTTTCTGTGCTGCCATTACACCATAGCCACCAAATGCCCCCGGGAGGAATCGAACCTCCGACTCAAGCTTAGAAGGCTAGAATTATATCCGTTTAACTACGGGGGCAAACAAAGATATTATAACCAAAATCTAAAATAAATCAAGCTTTTAGGGCTTGGATGGAAATTAGTGCGCCTAAGTTAATCCCGGTAAAACAAATCTTTTGAGTCCTCTAATCCTATGGTATAAAGTTTTTCTTTTCTTTGCGAATAATTTGATATAAATTGCTTATAAACTGTTTCATTAACGCTAATTGTTCTAATTTCTGC
>JAHIEL010000007.1 GCA_018901715.1 Patescibacteria group bacterium | reverse complement strand
TGTTCTTGTAAAATTTTGGCAGCCAGTGTTGAGTCCAGCCCGCCCGAGTATAGCAATAATGCCCTGCTACTTAACATCCTTTTTTATTATCGCTCCTGGCTCTATAGTTTTATCAGGCCAAATTTTTCTGCCTGGATAAATTAAAGTGCCGATACCTGTTTTTACATTGTCCCCAATTATTGCTCCTAATTTTTTTCTTCCTGTATCTTTCAAAACTCCGTTAACCTCTGTATGGACTGTCTGGCCATCATGCCTAAGATTAGCAATAATAGTGCCAGCAGCTAAATTGCAGTTATCACCTATTATTGAATCCCCTACGAAACTTAAATGAGCGATATTGGTATTGTCGCCAATAATTGATTCTTTTATTTCCACTGCCTGGCCTATGCGACAAGAATCCCCAATACTGGTAAAAGCGCGAATATATGAATTAGGACCAATAATACAATTTTTGCCAATGATTACAGGCCCCTCAATATATGTGCCTGTTTTGATTATACTGCCTTTGCCTATTTTTGCCTCTCCTTTAATAACAACATCTTTCTCAACCTTGCCCTGAATTTCTTTTTTAATACCTGCTAAAAACAACCTATTCGCCTCTAAAACATTCCAGCAATAGGAAATTGGCAACCATGTTTTAGCTTTTTTGAAATAAAGTTTATTCTCTTTTATAAAATGACGGATATAATCGGTTATTTCATATTCTCCTCTTGAAGATTTCTGTATTTTGTAATCAAAAATTGACTTCGGCAGAAAATACAGACCAATATTCGCTAAATTACTCTTTGGCCTTTTGGGCTTTTCAACAAAATTTTCTACAACACCGTCTGTTGATTCAATAACTCCAAAAGCCCTGGGATCTTCAACTTCTTTTACTAAAATACAAGGGAATTTCTTTAAGACCGCGTTAATATCTTCTCTTGAATATAAATCATCTCCATTTAAGAGCAGAAATTTATCTTCTATAAATTCCAAAGCTGATTTAGCTGCATGACCAGTGCCTAATGGCTGTTTTTGAATAACATATTTAATCTTTATTTTATTGTATTCTGCGCCAAAAAGAGAAATCACAGCCCTGCCCCTGTCATTTGGCCTGATTATTAAAATCGCTTCTTTGATTAGCCCTTTTAATTCATCAAGATTTCTTTCAAGAATGGTCTTGCCCATTATCTTTAATAACGGCTTGTCTTTTGCGCAAGATAGGGGCTCTAGTCGTGAACCTTTTCCAGCTGCTAAAATTATTGCTTGCATAATTTAAATATTAATTTAGATAATTTTTCAGTGTTATGCGCAAGATTTTCTTCGTCTAATAAATCTGCTTGAATAAATCTTTTGTCTTTTGTGTCTATATCTATTTTTGTCATCTCTATTAATTCAGAATGTTTGGCTAAATAAATTTTTATTTTTTCTTTTGATGGAATATTATTATTACACAAAACAAAATCTAATTTTCTGTTTATCATATTTTCTATCTCTTTGACAAAATCATTTACAGAAAATTTATTTGTTTCCCCGAGCTTTGTCATCAGGTTAACAACATAAACAATTTTCGCTTTTGTTGCTTGTATGGCCTCTTTTACTCCTTTACAAAGTAAGATTTGGGCTAAGGATGAATAAAGATCACCAGGACCTATGATTATTAAATCAGCTTTTTCAATTGATTCAAGCGCTTCTGGATAAGCATTGGGCTCTGGAGATAAATAAATTTTTTCAATTTTTAAGTTAGAATTATGCTTCGGCTTATCAATATTTGTTTCTCCAATAATTGTTTCGCCATTCTCTAAAACAACGCAAAGCTCTGACTTATCTAAGGTGACAGGCAAAACCTTATGCTTAACATCTAAAATCCTATTCATCGTCTCAATGGTCTGCTTGTAATCTCCGGTAGAAAGTTCAAGTGCTGCAATTAAAAGATTTGCAAAATTATGGCCCTTTAATTCTCCTGCCTCAAAACGATAATTAAAAAGATTTTCAACAACAGGCGAAGTATTAGCAAGAGCTAAAAATGCCCTCCTAATATCTCCTGGTGCCATTATCTTATAGTCCTTTCTTAAACGACCAGAAGATCCTCCCGAATCAAGCATAGCACAAACAGCAGTCAACTCAACATCAAACTGCTTAAGGCCTGCCAAAACAGCTTTTGGCATAGCGTTTCCGCCACCCATTGCAACTATTTGCTTGGGCATTTTAAAATTCTTTTAAATTAAACTTTGTTTAGCTAAATTAAAGGCCTTTTTATTGTCTTCAATGCCTCTTGGCACTATATCTTCTATTGCTTTTAAAACATTCTCTGGCTTTAAGGGGATAAACCCTTTAGAAATAGCACAACCTAACATATAAATTCCTGCTAAAACAGGCATATCAAATTTTTCAGTTGTAATATCTGTAGCGTTAATAGAATAAATCTTTTTAGCAAAAGGCAAGATTTTGTTCTTAATAACCTCAAAACTATCTAATTTTTTATCTCCAAAAGCAGGAGAAAAAATAGAATTATCATTTATTAAAAATATTGTTTTTGCTTTGTCTCCGAATAAGCAACTTTTAAGCGCTTCATTCCTCTCCATAGCAATCACTAAATCTGCTTCCTGAACTGAAATCAGAGGAGAATAAATCTTTTTGCCAAAGCGAATCTGAACAGCTACCGAACCGCCTCTTTGAGATAATCCGTGAAGCTCAGACATTTTAATATCTTTGCCTTCCAAAAAAGCAGCTCTAGCCAAAATGTTTCCTAAAGTTATTAGGCCTTGTCCTCCTACTCCGGATATTACAATGTTTATTTTTTTATTCTTAGACATGGAGATCTTGCAATAATTACTGCTAATTCATTTTTGTTTAAATAATCTTTAACTGTTTTAACAAATTCCTTATAATTGTTTGGATCAATAACCCTTAAATTCTCAACTCCCAACGCCTTTACTACCTCTTCTATTTTAATTAGCTTTCCCTTTTCCTTTCTCCCTGTTTCTGTAATTCCTGGATATGGTTGCTGTCCAGTCATAGCTGTAATGCTATTATTCATAATAATAATTAAAGGATTGGACTGATTATGAACAGCATTAGCTAAGGCAGGCATTGAAGCGTGAAAAAAGCTTGAATCCCCAACAAGGGAAATTAATTTTTGCTTTGGATTTGCCTTTTTAATGCCATGGGCAATGCCGATAGAAGAGCCCATACAAAATAAATAATCTTGTAGATTATGCGGAACAAAAGAAGCAAGCATATAACAACCAATGCCTCCGCCGAAAACAACATCTTCTTGTTTTAAATTGCTCTGCTTGACTGCTTCCTTAATGCCATTAAAAACAAGCCAATAAGGGCAACCAGCACATAAACTTGGAAATCTTTTTAAGGTCTTTGGAACTTCAATATTTTTCAATTTGTATTGTTTTTTTAAGAGCCAAGCAATCGCAGCTGTCACCTGTTCCGGTCTTAATTCTCTTGTCTCTGGCAAAATTTCTTTTCCATAAATTTTTAATTTAGGATTTATATCTTTGGCAGCAATCGTGGTTTCTCTTTCAAGATATGGTTCTAATTCTTCAACAATCAAAACTTTATCTAGATTTTTAATAAATTGTTTGAGTTTATCGCTAGCCAAAGGATAAAAAATACCAATTTTGAAAACTGGTAATTTGAGATTTAATTTATCTAAGACCTCCATTACATAAAGATAGCTCACAGATGAAGTGATGATTCCTATTTTTCCTTTAGCACTGTTTTCTATTGTGTTTATTTCTGATTTTTCAGCATATTCTTTTATTCTTTGTATTTTTTCCAACAACTCATCATGCATAGCCAAAACTCTTGGTGGCATTGTTACAAATTGATTGTAATTTTTTACAAACTTTGCCTTGTTCTTTGATTTCTTGAATTTATCCAGTTTAACAATTCCGCTTTGATGGGCCACTCTGGTTGTTGTTCTGATGAGCACAGGAATCTTGAACTTTTCAGAAATTTCAAACCCTAACTTAACAAAGTCCTTACATTCTTGAGAATCTGATGGCTCTAATATGGGAATATGAGCTAATTCAGCAAATGCTCTTGTATTTTGTTCTGACTGGCCAGAGCTATGGCAAGATGGATCATCTGAAACAGATATTACTGTTGGTCCTTTAACTCCTGTGTATACAAACGGCAGAAGAGCATCGCTAGCAACATTCAAGCCAAAGTGCTTCATAGCAACAAGGCATTTTAAATTGGAAAAGCTAGCTCCAATTGCTGCCTCCATTGCCACTTTCTCATTAATAGAATATTCAAAATAAAAGTCGGTTTTAAAATGTTTGGAAAGATATGAAAAATTATCTCCAATTTCTGAAGATGGTGTTCCGGGATAAGCAGATACAAACTGAACCCCTGATTCAAGGGCTCCTCTGATAATAGCATTATTCCCTAAAAGAATTTCTTTCCCAGATTGTTTTTTTAAAAAAATATTTTCCCAATTCATAGATAAGTAATTGTATCACAAATAACTCAAAATTAAAATTATTCAACAACAACGCTCTTCGCCAAGTTTCTTGGCTTGTCCACATCTAAGCCCTTTTTTACCGAAATATAATAAGCAAAGAGTTGAAGAGGAATAACTGATAAAATAGGGCTAAGCATTTCCAAAGTTTTGGGAATAAATAAAACATCATCAGCTGATAAATCATCTCCTTCTGTTGCTAAGGCAATAACTTTGCCGTCCCTAGCTTTTATTTCCTCAATATTAGAAACATTCTTTTCGTAAACACTATCTTTTAAAGCAATCACAAAACTAGGGAAGTCCTTATCAAGCATGGCAATAGGACCATGCTTTATTTCCCCTGTTGGCATACCTTCGGCGTGGATATATGAAATTTCTTTTAGTTTTAAAGCGCCTTCGCAAGCAACTGGATAGTTATATTTTCTACCAAGATAAAGAAAATTTTTAAAATCAAAATATTTTTCAGCTAAGCCCTTAATATCTTCTTTCTTCTCTAAAATCTTTTTACAAAGTTCTGGTAATTTCTCTAATTCTTCTAAAATTCTCTTGCCTGTTACTAAAGACATATTCCTTTGCCTGCCTAAAAACACAGTTAAAAGAGCTAAAATAGTTAGTTGGGAAATAAAGGCCTTAGTAGAGGCGACTGCTATTTCCGGACCAGCGTGATTGTAAACGCCTGCTTCAACTTCTCTGGCAATGCTTGAGCCAACGACATTTACAATGCCTAAAGTTAGCGCTCCTTTCCTTTTAGCTTCTTTTACAGCAAAAAGAGTGTCTGCTGTTTCTCCTGATTGAGAAATTGCTAAAACCGCATCATTCTTATTAATAACGGGTTTTTTGTATCTAAACTCTGAAGCGTTTTCTACTTCTACGGGAATGCCAGCATATTCTTCAAGCATATATTCGCCCACTTTTCCTGCTAAAAAAGCAGTTCCCATACCAACAATAATAATTCTGTCTATTTTTTTTAGTTTATCTATAACTGGCTCCAGCCCTCCAAGTTTAGCCATACCGTCTTTTAATATCATTCTGCCTCTTGTGGCATTTTCAATTGTTTCCGGGCCTTC
>JAHIEL010000070.1 GCA_018901715.1 Patescibacteria group bacterium | reverse complement strand
TCAATCCTTTTAAATAAGATAATCCGTCTTGCTTTGGCAAAATTATATCTAAAATTATTAAATCAATTTTCTCTCTTAACAAAATCTTTTCCGCTTCATCTGAAGTAATTACTGCAAACACTTCAACATCTTTCATCTCACGGAACTTGGTTTGGTAAATATCCCTTATCAGCTTTTCATCCTCAATGAAAAGGATTTTTTTCATATTTGATAATTATACAGAAAAAAGAAAAAAAAGAAAAGCGCCAGTCCAAGTAATGGATCTGGCGGAATGGAGGAAAGGGGCACAATTTCGTGATGCGCAGAGATGCTGTTTTAGAGAATACTTCTCTTTATACGCAGAGCTACAAATTTGTGCCCCTATAAAGTTGTCAGTGTGCTGTATGGTAGGCGACCGAGCATTGCACCCGGCCGCCTACTCCGGGTAGTGAAAAAGATGAGGGGGTTCTTTCTCATTTGTATACTACCAAATTTAAAATATTTGTCAATAGCATTTTCCTATTTTTTTTGTTAATATAATAAAATGAAATATAATTTCACAAAACAAGAGCTGAAGTGGCAGAAATTCTGGGAAAAAGAAAAGATATATGCCTTTCAAAATAATGGCAAGGTTTTTTCTATTGATGCTGACCCGCCTACCCTAAGCGGACAGATGCATATAGGCCATGTTTCTTCATATACTCATGAAGATATTGTTGCCAGGTACAAGAGAATGGCTGGCTTTAATGTTTTTTTCCCTTTTGGTGTTGATGATAATGGCTTGCCAACTGCAAAGCTTGTGGAAAAAGAAAATAAAGTCAGATTTTTTGATATGCAAAAAAATGAATTTTTAAAGCTATGCAATCAAACAATTAAAAAACTCCTACCTGAATTTATTTCTTCTTGGAAAAGAATAGGAGTTTCTTGTGATTTTACTAATACTTATTCAACTATTTCTCCAGAAATTCAAAAATTAAGCCAAGAAATGTTTTTAAAACTTATAGAAAAGAAAAGGGCTTATCAAAAAGAATCCCCCACGCTTTGGTGTTCAGGGTGCAAAACAGCGATTGCGCAAGCAGAGTTGGAAGACAAGGAAACAAAAACAGAATTTTGCTTTTTAGAATTTAAGCTTAAAAAAGATAAGAAAGTAATTAACATAGCCACAACTAGGCCAGAGCTTTTGCCTAGTTGTGTAGCAATTTTTGTAAATCCTAAAGATAAAAGACATAAAAAGCTGATTGGGGAAACTGCGATAGTGCCATTATTTGGTCAAGAAGTAAAGATATTAGCAGACAAAAAAGTAGAGATAGAAAAAGGCACAGGAATTGTTATGTGTTGCACATTCGGCGACACTACCGACATAGAATGGTTTTTGGAATATAAATTACCTTTGAGCATATGTATTGATAAAAATGCACGATTAAATGATTTAGCAAAAGAATTTAAAGGCCTGACCACTAAACAAGCTCGAGAAACGATAAAACAAGCATTAGAAGAAAAAGGTATTTTAAAAGATAGAAAAGAAATTACTCATATGCTTAATGTTCACGAAAGATGTGGCACAGAAATAGAAATTTTATCTACTAAGCAATGGTTTGTAAAATATCTTGATTTAAAGAAAGAATTTTTAGCTCAATCAGGGAAATTCAACTGGTATCCGCCATTTATGAAAGCTCGCTTAGATAATTGGATTAAAGGCATAAAATGGGATTGGTGCATTTCTCGCCAAAGATATTTTGGCATTCCTATTCCTGTTTGGTATTGTAAGGATTGCGGAGAAATAATCTTGCCTGATAAGAAAGATTTACCAATTGACCCAACGCATACAAAGCCAAAGAAAAAGTGTTCCTGTGGAGGAAATGATTTTATTCCAGAAACAGATGTGCTGGATACTTGGGCGACAAGTTCGTTAACTCCTCAAATTGCTAAAGCCAAGATTCCTATGAGCTTGAGACCGCAAGCACATGACATTATTAATTTCTGGTTATTTTATACTCTTGCTCGCTCATATATTCATTTTAAAAAATTGCCTTTTAAGGATGTTTTTATCTCTGGTTTTGTTTTAGACGAAAAAGGAGAGAAGATGTCAAAATCAAAAGGCAATGTTATAAAACCAGAAAATTTAATAGAAAATTACGGAGCTGATGCTATAAGATATTGGGCTAGCCAAGCAGGTATGGGAGAAGATATCAGGTATTCAGAAGAAGAAATAAGAATAGGCAAAAGAACGGTTACTAAGATTTGGAATGCTTCGCAGTTTTGTTTAATGCATTTAAAAGCATATAAGCCGAATAAAGCAGAGTTAAAATTTATTCAAGACGAAGATAAATGGATTTTTACAAAATTATCTGAAGCAATTGAAAATTATTGTGAGAAAATGGATAAATATGAATATCAAAGAGCCAAAGAAATTATTGACAGCTTCTTTTGGAATGATTTCTGCGATAATTATTTAGAAATAATAAAGCACAGGGTTTATGACGAAGAAATTGAAAAAAAGAGTTTAAGAGCAGCACAATTCACTCTTTATAATATTCTTTTATCTGTTTTAAAACTTTACGCGCCAATAATGCCTTTTATTACGGAAGAGATTTATCAATCATATTTTATAAAATTTGAAAAAGAAAAAAGCATTCATCTGACATTTCTACCAAAACCAGACAAGAAATTTCTAACAGAATTTAAGGATTTTGAGCTTGTGATTGAGGCAATAGCCCAAATCAGAAAATATAAATCAGAGCATCATCTTTCAATGAACGCAGAAGTAGAAAGCATAAAGATCAAAAGCAGTCCCAAAATAAAAAAATACTTGCCTCTTTTAGGCAAGTTAATGTCTGTAAAACAAATTAAAATCTCTTAGAATTTATATTCTATTCCCATTGCCTCTTTTGCTAAGGTCAGAGTTTCTTTGGCTCTTTTTTGTGTCTTTACTCTCCCCTGCTCTAAGATTTCTTTTATTATTTTAGGATTTTTTTCAAACTTTTTTCTTTTTTCTCTTATAGGGTCCAAAAATTCATTTAGCTGTTTGGCTAATTGTTTTTTACATTCCACGCATCCAATTTTTCCTGCCTCGCACAATGGTTTAACCTCTTTCGCTTTTTCAGGGAAAAATGCTTT
>JAHIEL010000006.1 GCA_018901715.1 Patescibacteria group bacterium | reverse complement strand
ATTGTTAAAAATTTTAAAAGCTTTAAATCTTTAAAAAGCAAAAGATTTTTCCAATCTTTGAAAAAATATACTAAAACCGCTAACAAAGTGCCCAAATGTAAAAATAATGCAATATCTATTGGATTAAAATCTGCTATTAGCCATTGACTAAAAAGAGCTACCACTCCTTCGCTGGATATTGGTAGCCATTCAAAAATTCCCTGAATTATTCCTAAAACTAAATAAATCAACATAATATGGCAGAGGGCAGAGGATGGATTAGTACAAGCTTGACCGGCTTTCCTCTGCCCTCTTACTTTGTTGCTACTAACAAGTATTCTGCGTATAAGACGCGCCCTCCTTTCTCGCGATAGGTGCCGACGCCAGCCAAGCACTAATTGTATAATATCACAATTTAGAAATAAAAAAAACACCTTAAGTGTTGAAATGCTTCAGTATATATTATCCCCTATTACTATATGTCAACCTTTTTAACTTCTATTTCGCAACCAAAAAACACAGAACCCAGTTTTTGAAACTTTTCTGTTAAATCAGTTGTTAAAAACTCAATTAAAGAATTTTTAGAAATCTTTTCTTCTATTTCTCTATGCCTTTTTAAATAATCTTTTAATTTCTCTGCTACTATCTTGCCTTCGCTAACTATCTTGATGCCTTTGCCCGTAATATCCCTTATCTTATCTGAAAGCAATCCATAATGAGTGCACCCAAGTATTAAAGTATCAATATGTTTTTCAATCAAGGGCTTTAAACATTCTTCAAGCGCTAATTCCATTTCTTTTGAATTCTCCTTCCCTGTTTCAATCAAGGGAACCAGCAACGGACAGGCCATTTGATAAACCTCAATGTTTTTGTCTATCTTTTTTAATTCTCTTATAAAGGATTCAGAAGCGACCGTGCCTTGTGTCGCTATTACGCCTATTTTTTTGTTCTTTGTTAATTCAGCTGCTGATTCTGCGGCAGGAATAACTACGCCCAAAACCCGTTTGTCTGGATAATTCTTGATAAGATAATTCTGCTGTATTTTTCGTAAGGCCTCGCTTGAAGCAGTGTTGCAGGCAGAAATTATTAAAGCACAGTCCTGCTTGAACAAAAAATCTACTGCCTGCTCTGTAAATTTATAAATTTCTGCTTGGGCCCGGGCGCCGTAAGGCGCCCGGGCAGTATCGCCGAGATAAATATAATCATATTCTGGAAGCAATTTTACAATCTCTCTAAAAACCTCAAGCCCGCCAAAGCCAGAATCAAATATACCAATTGGTGATTTTTTTAACATATATTTATTTATGTTCATATTCAGCTTTTTCTATCTTATCAAAAAAACGCCCTTTTGGTAATTTTTTTAACATTTTGGTAACTTTTTTAATATTACTTTAATTCTATCAAAAACTTTGATAAATGAAAACAAAATCCTATCGCAAATATGGTTGAAGTCGTAATCGGGGGGAAGTCCGACTTCCCCCCGATTATAAAAAGTGATTTAATCTTGACTTTAAGTAATTTTTTAGATATAAAGACAACAGTACTCTATGGGAGGAAACCGTGAACAGCAATAGAAATAGAAGCAGGCAGAGTGCCATGAAACGGTCGAACAAGAAATGTCGATGCAAAGAATGCGGAGCACCAAAGCCATGGGATGGCAATACTTCTTGCCAACGCTGTCGCCAGAATATGTGGGAAACAACGAACAAATTCCTAAGGTATGAACCCACTATTGTTGGTTTCCCGCTTACCCGTCTCCATTCGCGGAGATAATTATACATTCTGCTGTGCAGGACAGGAAAAAATCCCTGTCCTGTTCTCTTTTATTCTAGATATTAAATATCTACAAATCTAACTCGGGGAAGTCCGACTTCCCCGACATATATTTTATATTACTAAAATATCTTGCCCCCAATCCTTGGCTTACCGCATTCTCCTGTGAATAATCAACTATTGACAACCCTTTTGTGATTTGATATTATAGAAATACTAAACATGGAACGGATATTTCGTATGTCCGTTCCGTTTATTTTTTCTTAAACTTTATATACTTCTCTAGTCTTACAAAATCTCTAAAATTACTACCTGTAAATTGTTTTATCTCTCTGGCCGTTCTCGGCCCACGAGCTAAGACAATGATCTCTTTCCCTTGATTCCTCAAGTATTTCAAAACTGGTAAGAAATCCCCATCGCCAGAAAGGATAATAACTCTATCAAAATTATCTTTTTCTTTCATTAAGCGGAAGGTCATATCAACATCACAATTAGCTTTTCTCTTAGTAGTTCCATCTTCCTGTTTGTATAGCTTAACTGGCTTTAGATTAAGATCGTACCCAAACTCTTTTAGTTTTAAATAAAAATGGACCCTTCCGATATGCCTGTTTAGCAATAAAAGCATTGCCTCGTTCATTCTATCTCCTTTTTCTCTTATTATTTCTACTAAATACTTTTCCAAATCCTCAATGGGAACAGTATTATTCTTAAGATAGTCAAGTTTGAAACCGTGAATTTCTACTCCTCCAAAATATAAAGCCGTAGATATTCCATATTTATTCCTTAAATAAACCAAAAGTTTATTATAATCTATTTTCCATCCTAAACTCTTTTCTCCACCATAGAATAAATTTGATGCGTCTATGAATGCAAATGTTTTCATATTCTTCTATTTTATCACAAATCTATACAAATTTCTAATTTCTTAAATTTTTAAAAACCCTTGCAAAACAAGGGTTTTATATAGGATAGAATCGCAAAAAAGAAACGGGGGGAAGTCCGACTTCCCCCCGTTTATAAAAAAACGCCCTTTTGGTAATTTTTTTAACATTTTGGTAACTTTTTTAATATTACTTTAATTCTATCAAGAACTTTGATAAATGAAAACAAAATCCTATCGCAAATATGGTTGAAGTCGTAATCGGGGGGAAGTCCGACTTCCCCCCGATTAGATCTAATAAAATTTTTAACTTATTATTTTGTGTATTTTAAATCTCTTTTTTTGACAAGTAAAACAATAGTTAATAAAGGAGTTAAGGAAAGCAGTGCCATATAAAACAAATCAGATACTTTCCCTATCAAGCTAGTTTCGTTTGCAGTTAAAAAGAAAACAATACCTGGAGTTGTAAAAAATTGCACAATAAACAAGCCAAGCACGATAAGATTTAATAAAATAACTACTTTTTTTAACATATATTTACTTGTGTTTACATTCAGTTTTCTCTATCTTATCAAAAAAACGCCCTTTTGGCGATTTTTGGAAGACTCGTGGAAGTCCGACTTCCACCAGCGAACTCGGGGAAGCGAACTCGGGGAAGTCCGACTTCCACCATTTATGTGCCTACTGTAAATGTTACACATCTACGAATCTAAACCAGGGGAAGTCGAACTCGGGGAAGTCGGACTTCCCCGAGTTTACAAAATAAAAAATAGACCAAAGCGTCTATCCATATAAACTAAAACTAATTAAAATCAATAATCTAATTTAAAATCCAATTTTTCAGCGATTTTTTGAATCCATTTCTCATGTCTATTAACCTGAT
>JAHIEL010000069.1 GCA_018901715.1 Patescibacteria group bacterium | reverse complement strand
CCTGATTGTGCAGATGGCTTGAAAATAAAGAAAAAAGAGGTAAAGTAAAAATAAGCCGAGGTGGTGGAATTGGAATACACGACGGATTCAAAATCCGTTGCCCGCAAGGGCATGAGGGTTCAACTCCCTCTCTCGGCACCACAAAAAAACGGCTCTCTGCCGTTTTTTTGTGTTTATTAAATTAATACTACTTCCCTACCACTTCCTCTGCCAGCTGGCGATAAGCTCTAGCTGCTCGCGAGTTAGGGGAAACTTTAAGAATCGGTTCTTTAGACTCTCCTGTTTGTGCTAAAATTGTTGCTCTTGGAATAATAGAATTTAATACATTTATTGATAAATCATCTCTTGCTGTTTTTGATATATTCCTTGAAATCTTGCTTCTCCATCCGTACATTGTAATCAAGGCGCTAATTTTTTTAATCTTTATATTACGCTTTTGAATTAAATCTAATAACTGCTTAGCAGAGCGCATTGCCAGATATTCCGCTTGAATGGGAATAATCAGCTCGTCTGCGGAATACAAGGCGTTTAGAATTAATAAATCAAACTCTGGCGGAGTGTCTATTATAATAAAATCATAGTCCTCTTCAAGATTTTCTATTGCTTTTTTAAGTCGAAGTTCAGGTCTTTTAACATTTCTCAAATTATTTATGGCGCTATCTAATCCTGAAAAAGAGGGCATAACATCAAAACCAAAATATGAAGTGCTTTTAATAGCCACTTGCGGCCTTATCTTTTGAAGCAAAACATCGCCAATAAAATTCGGCGACGCATTAATGCCCAAAGAAAACGAAGCATCTCCCTGCGGGCTTAAATCAATAAGCAAAACCCTTTTGCCTAAGGCAGTTAAAAACATAGCAAGATTAATACAAACATTTGTCTTACCAACACCGCCTTTTAAGTTTGCAATTACAATTTTTCTTGCCATTAAATTAATTTAACTCAATTTTTGTATATTTACAAGTTATTAAAGAGCGGAAAAGCGACCCGACCTCTTCATGAGGTCGGGTCGCGGGGGGGTCGGTCGGGTCGCCAAAGGGGGTTTGACTTTTTGAGTGTTTTGTGGTAAATAATAGATAGCTCTTACTTTCTAGATATTCGGTTTCTACGCGTTCTGTCAAAACAATATAGGGGGAAATATGACTGAGAAGAAAACAATCTTCGTGCTAGGAAATGTGAATATAGAACAAATCAGAACTCAACTCGGGCTCAAGGCAAAATTCGTGATGAACTATAATCACGAAGATGCTTTAAAGGCCACCCACGAACTCCATAAACGCGGTTGGCCAATTGATGCAGTGATTATCGCCTTGAGGACTAGCAAACCGAAAGAACCCATAAGCCCCAAAAATCCCGAAGAATTCGTTTCCCGAGTCATGGCAGAATTCGGTAACCTTTGCCCAATTCTCGTAGTATCTAATGTTGGATACCAACGATTACCATTTGCTGACAAGGGTCCAATTCTGTGCCATCCTGACCAGCTAGCCCAAGAGCTATCCAAGGCACTAAGATGAAAGCAACGGCGACCGCCTAACCAACGGTCGCCATCTATTTTTTGTGCTACAAGATTCAACCTCGTACTACTCGTACTAATTTCATTCCCTAAAAGTTAAAATTTGTGATAAAATAATTTAAACATTAAAGATAAAATATATGAAAAAAGCAGTAGAAGAAATAAAAAAAGCCCAGCAAGCGGCTCAAGAAAAAACAATCACTTTAATTTTAGGCGGCTTTGCTTTGGTCGCTGCTTTGGCTTGGAATGAAGCAATTAAAAGTTTGTTTGAGCAAATGTTAAAAAACTCTGGCACTTTAATCGGAAAATTTGCTTATGCGCTTTTGGTAACCTTAATTGTTGTAATTGTTAGTATGCAACTTCAGAGAATTTCTAAGAAGAATTAGTTTCTTTTTTATACTCAAAATAGGAATAAAAAAACAGAAAAATAACAGAGGTAATTAGGGGAACAATCAAAACAGAAAATATATAATCGGGAAAAAAGATTCCCAAAAAAGCAATAATTCCAGCTGTCTTAAACAGAATAGCTCCGAGCTTATGGGTTTTATCCCAGACCTTATCACTGCTTAATGTCCAAGGCGTTCTAATGCCAACAAACCAATTTCGTTTGGCATTTTTTATTAAAATCCCGGAATAAAAAAACAAAAATCCAAGCGCTGGCATCATTAATTGACCCATATTAAAGCGATAGCCCAAATTCCAGAAAAGAGATAAAAGATAAATATAAAAAAGGAATAAAATCAAAATCAGGATAAAACCATCAAAATATTTTCTGAATTTCTCATAGTTCTTTTTTAGCGGATCAATCTTGGGAATCAGAAGAAAAAGCAAAAACATAAAAAGAGAAACAAGTGGCATTAAAAATGCTCCAGAACATTTTGATATATAGCCATCAACCTCTCCCTTGATATTCCAATGCGAAGCCATTGTGTCTGGCAATCGGGGATAAAAATAAAGAGCAACGACAAAACTAAATAAAATTAAAAAAATGATAATAATTTGAATTTTAGTAATTTTCATATTTTTTAATTTAATTATTTTTTAAATAATTTGCTGATTGAAAATAATCTCGGCTTTGATAAAAAGCTATAGCCAAGCGAGGCAATGGCTCCGATAAAAAAGACATACCTGATAGGCATAGGAAAAAGCAAAAATATTATTCCTAAAATCATAAAAAAGAAAAATCTTGTGATGTGCATTATTATCTCCCTATAGATTATATACTCATCTGCCTGATCTTTTTTAGAAGCCGCCTTATCGTAGAGAATCGTTCTAAACGGAATTAGGGCAGTGGTCTTGCTGATTCTGTAAAAATTTTGCGCGAAAAATGTAGTAATCGCGTCTTTTATAAAAAACTGTAATGCGTTGGCAACAGCTAAAAGGATGGAACCAATATTCAAAAGTATATTTTTATTACCCCTAGTGCTCAATTTTCCTATATACCAAGCAAAAAAGGTAGCAAGCAATAAAGCAACAGTAGAAATGCTTCCTAGCTGTCTATAAGTTACGCCTATGCTAAAGATGAAAATTGGCCAGATAATAAAATCTATGCCTGCCTCAATGCTTAATGAGCCCAAGGCAAAACTTATGTCTTTGTTCTTTTTAATCCTTGACCAGGCCCTTTTATAAGTATCTGTGTATACTTCATATCGTTCTTTTGACAAAAACAAAGGAAAAGAAGAGGTAAAAAGTGTTATCAAAACTATAACAAATAAAGAAGCATAGCCAAGTCCTGCCAAAATAAAGCCACCGATTACAGGACTCAAAATGCCAGCGCACAAAGAAATAATACTCATTTTGCTCACTCCTCTTGCCCTGTGCTCCCCTTTTGTAAAGCGGATAAAATCAGTATGAAAGGCAGGCCAAAAAAGCGAAGCGCCTATCGCTCTTGCGATAATAGCCAAAGGAAGGAAAATAAATGATGTATGAGCGAAAAACAGACAAATATAAAAAGCAAAATAGAAAAAATTAGAAAAAAGCATTGTCTTTTTCAATCCAATTTTTTCCATTACTTTACCCCCAAAAACGACAATCAAAGCAAATATTCCAGAAACAGCTGCCCAAAAGAACAAAACATGAGCTATGGAATAACCAAAATAGATATACAAATAGACCGGCTCAAAAATAGCTACCATTCCCATAGCCAAAGAACGAATAGCTATGCTAACAAAAAATTGAGTTGACTCTCTCTTCAAAAAATAATTAAATAGGTCTTCAATTGCAACATCTCCTAACATATTTCAAATTCTACTTGTTTTTTATCTCTTGCTTTTAGAGAATAATATTTGGTTAGTTCTTTTGCTTTTTCAATTGCTTCTTCGTTCTTCCCTTTGACTAAAGTTATCGGCCCAGGAATATCTTTTAATTCTATCAGAACATCTTTTTCCGTTTTTAATTTTTCTATCTCTTCATTCTCTTTTTCATTCCTACCTACTATTATCTTAACATTATTATGCCAAAAATGTCTTCCATAAAAAAGAAGTTCTAAATCGTTCTTTAAAACTTTCTCATTCTTATTTAACAAATCCCTCAACCTATTAGAAAACTCTGGGTCTGTTAAAAGACATCCTCCAGCTGGTGTCGGATAATCTTTTATTCCAAATTTCTTTGCTAATTCAATCTGTTTTTTCCTGGTTCTGCCCTGAATAGCATATAATTTGCTTCTGTCTATAACTCCTTGCTTTTCTAAATCAGTTGGCTCTAATAATTGAGCTGATAAAGGTCTTAATAATCTTCCCTTTAAGCCGGATTCCTCTTCTAGAAAATCTAATGATTTTCTATTTTGAGACATTGG
>JAHIEL010000068.1 GCA_018901715.1 Patescibacteria group bacterium | reverse complement strand
CCCGACTTCCACCGATCGATCACCCCGATTTATTAGCGGATTTTGTTTATGAGCCATTTATTAAGCATTTGCTATTTATCTGCACAAACAACCTGTGGATAACTGCAACGAGGACGGGCCTCGTTGCAAAATCTGTTTTTTTATATAAAAAACTCCCTAACGAGATTACTTTCATACAAAGAAAATAATCTCGTTAGGGTGTGTGTTAGATGTAAGCGACAAGAATGGCTCCTGGTCCAGCATAGGTTCCAAGAACAGGCGTGATTTGGGAGACAAATAGCGCGCGTATGCCCAAGTGAGCCAGTCCATTTTTGAGCTCCTCAAGCTCTCTTGTCTCAATATCTGCATGAGTGATGGCAACCTGCATAAGGTTTCCTTCAACTGATTTCGTGATCGTGACCTTTTCCAGTTCCTTGAGCACTGCTGGAACCATTCCCTTGCTAGAGAATTTCATTCCAAGAGCACCCGCCTTTTCAACCTTTCCGTGTTCAATGGTCACGGCTGTAAATCCACCAAGCTTTTGGGCCATCTTTGCTGCTTTGGCCTTGCTTGGGCTGATGCGCCCTCCCTCTTCAAGCCAGCGGACGTTTTTCAAGAGCCCAAAGAGTTGGATCTCGTCTTTTAGAGAGTATAGCGCAGCTCGGATTCTTTCAGCTGAAAGTCCCTGATCAATCAGCTCTTGAGTCTTCCAGCAGAACAGTCCTTCGCCAATACTTACTAATCTGGAGTCAAAAACAGAAGCTCGTTTCTGCTCGTCTTCTTCCAGATGTCCTACTGCCCTGTTGGCTGAATCAAATGCTCCCGAAAGCTCGCTTGTCATTGTAATCACAATGATTTCCTCAAAGTTTTTCAATGCTTTTTTGTAAGCTCTCAGGTATGTCCCAACAGAGGGTTGGGCTGTCTTAGGATGCCATCCTTTTCTCATCTTCTGGAAAAAGTCCTTTCTTGCCTTGTCCCTGTCTTCGTCTTCCAGAAAATAAACATCAAAGAGGGCCTCCTCAATGCTGTGTTTTTCTCTAAAAGACAAGGGCAGTTCCGCGGTTTCTCCGACAACTAATCCCACTGGTCTTTTTTCAGACATTCTAAACCTCCTCAACCTGTTTTTGCAGGTCTGTTATTTCAAATTCTGGTTTGGTTCCGGATTTGGAGAAAGAAGAGATTAGGGCTTTTACTTCTCCAACTCGGTTCGTGTGGATATGTATGGAAATCCTTTTCACCGAGCTTGAGATTCGAACAACTAGGTCGTCCCCAAGATCTTTAAGATTGCTTATCAGTAAGGACCTTAATTCCTTTTGGTTCAGTTCAGTCCTTACTCCTGCCTTGGCAACAACTTCATACTGGAATGGTAGTTTGTTCATTGCTCACCTCCCTTATGCCTTCTAAGAGAGCTTCAAGAACGATCACAAAACCAAGAGCTCCGGCATCAACAGCTTTTTCTTGCTCCAGTTGATCAATCTTATTTAGATCAACTACGCCTTTTTCTATCAATAGCTCTCTTAGTTTTTTTGTTGTGTCTTCAAGAGCTATTCTTGCTTGAGCAAGGATTGCCTTCATAGAATGATTCAAATCCTTTTGGTCGGCGTGTTTGCTGGCCGCTTGACTGGAACTATTAATTGGATCAAGCGCTGTTCCTTGTTTGGGATTACCCAGGGCAACTTGAGCACTTTTTGCTGCTGCCTCAAATGCTTTAGCCAGAGTTTTAGGGCTGATGACTTTTTGATCCCTTAAACTTAAGAGAAAGGATGTAAGCCACTCTGACATAATTGCCCCCATATTTCCCGGACAAGTTTCCAGCAATGAGTCTTCAAGCTTGTCAATCAGTTGCTTTGGAGATCTGAATTTTCCTTTTTCTGCTGCTTCAGACGCGGCATAGATCGTTTTTGCCAGATTTTTGCCAGTGTCTGCATCTGGAACTGGATAGTAGTTCATCTTGTCTATCCTGTCTCTCCATTCCTTCACAGCAGAGGACATCCCTTGAAAAAGTTGCCTAATGAGGTCAACTGAGAGTATTACTTTTTCTAAAACCTTCTTATGCATCTCCTGGCTCATTCTTTTCACCTCCTTATAGGTATTATAGGTGTTGTAAAAGGGCTAGATAGCTATTCTACTGTCATTCATTTTCTACCATAATTGATTGACAGAGTCAACCTAAAGGTATAGTTTGAAAGTAGTAATATTCCAAATTTAATAAGGAGGTTGAGATGCCAGAATGGATCGTTGCTATTTCGTTTATCAGTTATCTTCTTGGCTCCATTCCTTTTAGCTACATTGTGGCTAAAAGTTATGGAAAAAATCTGCACAAAGAGGGCTCCGGTAATGTAGGAGCAATGAATGTCTGGCGTTCCACGAGAAAGTTCTGGCCATTGTTTAGTGCCTTTACAGGAGATGTTGGAAAAGGATCAATTGCCATGGCTATTGCCACTATTTTTTCTAACTGGCATAATGCGTCTCCGCTTTTGACTACTTGGGCATTGGCTTTTGCTTGCGCCTTTGTTGTTATTGGGCACAACTGGCCAATTTGGCTCAATTTCAAAGGTGGAAAAGGACTGGCATGTCTTCTCGGCGTGGTCTTGTTCTTGAACCTCGGAGCTGGTTTCGCTGCCTTAGGCGTTATAATCGCAGCGATATTTCTGACAGAGTTTGTTATGACCAGCATGGAGTTTAAGAAGTCAATACCCAGAAAGGCAGGAGCAAAAGGATTCTTCAAAAAGGCATTTTCCGTGCTTGGCGCACAGGTCTTGGGAAGAGTAATAGGAATAGCTCTTACTCCTGCAATGATGTGGTTCTTTTTTGGCCAAAGGGTTTTTTGGATAGCCTTAGCAGGGGTTGTCATTGCACTATTTAAGCACATGCCGCGACTCAACAGATACTTAAGGGATTTGACAAAGGATTTCTCGGCTGCTGATATTAATTAGCCCAAGGCCTCTGCGGTCATTTAGCTCCTTTTAATACGGTCTTGATCAAAGGGCTCGCCATGCTTTACGGCGAGCCCCCTTTTATTTTATATCTTGCGACATATTCTTATTTTCTAATATTTTTTTGTTTTATCTTCATTCTCTG
The DNA here is from genome assembly GCA_018901715.1 of Patescibacteria group bacterium. Lineage (GTDB taxonomy): Bacteria > Patescibacteriota > Minisyncoccia > Minisyncoccales > PEYH01 > JAHIEL01. Next base: position 6,147 of record JAHIEL010000068.1, on the reverse strand, counting down.
GTTTTTGGCAGATTTTTCATTTAATTTCTAAATTCCTTCGCTCTTTTTCTTTATAAAATAAAAAAATATAAAGATAGCAGACGCAAGGGAGAAATACAGGGAGAAATACAGGGGGAAGTCCGACTTTCCACCTGTGGATAACTGCAACGAGGACGGGCCTCGGTGCAGAAATTGTTGTTTTAATCCGTTTTATAGTAAGATTATCTAATATGTAAATATTTTTTAAATTATATTTTAAATGCCTATAAGAAAAATTGAATTAGTTAATGGAGAATTTTATCATATAGTCCAAAGAGGCGTTGATAAACGCAAGATTTTTTTAGATGATGAAGATAGATTAAGATTTATAAATAGTTTATTGGTATTTAATGACGAGTTGCCTTCTCCGTGGTTAAGTCGTTCCTTTTGGCGAAAAGAAGGACTTTCTAATTTGCAACGAGGCCCGTCCTCGTTGCAAAATTATGAACCTAGGAAACCATTGGTGGAAATTTATGCATTTGCTTTGATGGATAATCATTTTCATCTTCTCTTGTCTCAAAAAGTAGACGGTGGAATAACAAAATATATGAGAAAAATTGGTGGCTATTCCTATGCTTTTAATAAAAAATATGATAGGACAGGCACTTTATTTGAAGGAAGATATAAGATAAAGAGGATTAAGAGTGATACACAACTTGAGAATAATTTTGTATATATCCTAACTAACCCAGTAGAAATCTTAGAGCCAGGATGGAAAGAGAATAAGGTAGAAAATCCCGAAAGAGCAATTTCCTTTTTAGAAAACGAATATCGCTGGTCAAGTTATTGGGATTATCTAGAAAATATAAATTTTCCTACTTTAACGAATAGAGAATTTTTTAATAAGTTATTCAAAGGCAAGGAAAATATTAAAAAAATAATAAACGATTGGATTAATTTTAAATCTCGCAATGAAGCGGAAAACAACGAGAAGACAGAACAAATGGAACAATTCTTAGATTTTTTAGAATAATTGAACTGCACCGAGGCCCGTCCTCGTTGCAGTTATCCACAGGGAGGAGTTTGTAATGATTTTTTATAGGTTGTAAAATTAGATAATCGGGCAATTAGTTAAAAGAGGTACTAGCAATTAGTTGATGTTTGCACCGAGGCCCGGCCTCGTTGCAGTTTGATAATTAATTTTTTGAAAAAATGCCAAAGGTTTTTTATGTTTTGATTGTTGTGGCTGGATTAACAATGGTTGTAGGGGGATTTTTTTTATGGTCAAGCGTTTCTGAAGATTTAGGAGACATAATTCCCGCAGTAAAAATGGAATCGCCGGAAAATTATGAAATAATTGAGACAGATGAGGGAATATCTGTGGAAAACTCCAATATTGGCTTAAAATTCAAGGTTCCAGAGGGATGGAAAGCGGAAAAGCAGGAACTACAATTAAATCAATGGGCGATAAGCATATATAGCTCAGATGTTAAAATCGGAGATGATGGCATGTTATCTGATGGCTGTGGGTTTAGCGCATGGGTGGAAGAAGATGAAGGTGGAGCAAATGCAGTAAGATTTAGGATAAATGATCCGGAAGAATATTCTAATGAAATTAATGGCATTTATGAAGCAATTCAAGTGGATGGGAGAAGTGCTTTAAAAATGATTTTATCAAGAGAGGGTTGGGGTGCAGTTGTTGGCGTGAAAGTCCCGATAGAGGATAGAATTATTATTTTTGATACTTTATTTAGACCAAATACAGAACAAAGATGTTCTCAAGAATTTAATCAATTTTTAGAACAAGTAGAAATAGAATAACCAGACACTTATGAAGCTTTCAAAAAAGCTTCTTTTTTTTATAGTAATAGCACTTTTTGTGCTTTGTCTTTGTGTTTTCGTAAGTCCTGTTGAGGCAAAAGAAATGACTCAAGAGGAGATAAGTCAAAGTATTAAGCTTTCTAATGTTGACAGGGCAAATATAATTAAGTCCATTCCTCAAGCATTTACTGACGAATGGATTAACTTAGTGGTTTCTGTTTCTGATATAGAAGATCAGGTAATTGTTTTGATTTTAAGAGAAGCAGTCAGGGGGAAAATAAGAGATTATTTATTAGTTGAAGCGCCTAAAGAATTGGGCATTGAAATTTTAAAAATCGGTTATAAGTTTGGCAAATTGGTTTTCACTGCGGACATGTCCGCTTTGTTAAAAGAGCTTGAATTAATGACTGTCAAGGAATCATTGAAATATTTAGGAGAGTGGTTAAATAGCAACAAAATAAAAGTTGGAGCTGGAGATATTAATTTTTCTTATAAAAATGCTGATAAGCAAGAACAAAAATATAAAATTCAATATGTTATTGTTTTTAAGCCAGAAAGTGAGAAAAAAGGCGAAGCAATAATAAAGATTTATTCCAAAAATAGTCTTCAATTCCCCTTTTCACAAGGATCTTGGGGCGGATTAGTCGGCACTGGGTGGGGAGGACTAAGCAGAGAAAAAATTTCTCCTTTCATTCTAACAATCCAAGGCGAGATAAATAGGAAGCAAATCGGGTGGTGGCAGAGTCAGTTTATGCATCAGTATTCTTGGGTAAGTCAACCAGATATTTCTATTAGTTTTCCCGCAGAAGTTCCGGAATTTAATTTTACGGAAAAAGGTTTTCTTGAAAAAATAGGGGACTCAATAACAGGATTTTTTAAGAAAATCGGCAATTTTTTCAGCCCAGCTTCAGTAATTGAGCCACCAAATATAGACATTCAAGAAGGTCCAGGAATTTTAGCGGAAATTAAAGCACTTTTTGAGGATATTTTAGAGCAATTAAAATTAATTGGCGAGCAGTTAAGCCAACCACAGCAAGAAGAATTAGAGCAGAAGCTAAAACAGGAGATTGAAGAAATTGAACAAGAAGGGGATTTAGAAGAATTAGCTAAGAAATTAGCAGATTTAAAAGCCCGACTTGACGAACTTTTTAAGGAAATAAATAGTACTGGAGCACAAGATCAAGAGGAAGAAAATGGGGATAAGGGCCTGATAATAAATCAGGTTTGTGCTGGTTTTAATGAATCAGGCAATGAGTTTATACAAATTTATAATCCAACAAGCGAAAATATTGTTTTGCAGGGAAATTTTAAGCTCAAATTAGTAAATTCTTCTAATAATGTTGCAAATAAAAGCATTGATTGGTTAAAAACAGAAATTCCTGCCAAAGGATATTTCTTGCTAGTCGGAGGGGAATTAATTGTTGACAACAAAGCCCTTTCCCCAGATGCAAAATTTTCCAGCCAGCTTACTAGTGTTTCAGGCGTAATAATTGAGGACAAAGATGGCAATATTTTAGATAAAGTTGCCTGGGGAACTCAATCTAAATCCCCTCCTCAATTAGCAGTTGAAACCAAAGGCAAAATTTTAGAAAAAGGGCTTTTAACAGACCAATCGCTTGCAAGAGAGAACCATATTGATACTAATAATAACGAGCTAGATTTTAAACTTATTGACTCCCCCGCTCCTATAAATTCATTATTTGACACCATAACTATCACACAAAACGGGCAAGGCGAAGAAGGCGATAACGGCGACGGCGAGGAGGAGGATGAAGAAAATGGGGATAATGAAGAAGAGCAGGATTATAGCGGTTTTACAGGCGGCGGTGGCCCAGCTCAACCTTCAATCAGCTATTGCTCCCAAGATAATTTAACAGAACCCGAGCATTTTCCTGTGATTTTTAATGAAATCGCTTGGATGGGTACAGATGAAAGCTCTGTTGACGAATGGATTGAATTAAAAAATATATCAACAAGCACTGTTCAGCTTGAGAATTGGCAGATTTTGGATAAAGATGAGCAAATAAAAGTGTCTTTTGGGCGAAATGATTCGCTTGGACCAGGCGAATTTTATCTTTTGGAAAGAACAGATAACGAAACAGTGCCGCATATTACCGCAGATAAGATTTATGTGGGCAGTTTAGCTAATTCTGATGAAACATTGCGCTTATTTAACAGTGATTGTTTATTAATAGATGAAATAATAGCAACTTCCAGCTGGCCTTATGGGGATAATGATGAGAAACGCACAATGGAGCGGGGCAATGACTTATCTTGGCATAATTATTCTGGGAGCGGAGAAAATGGGATTTTAGGAACGCCCAAACAAGAGAATAGCCAGGTTCTTATGGTTAATGGATATAGCGGACAAAATGGCGATAACGGACAAGATAATGACGGACAAGATAATAGTGCAACGACAACTTTTGCTAATGGATTAATAATATCTGAAGTCCGCGCCAATGGCACTGATGAGTTTGTTGAGCTATATAATCCAACAGACCAGGAGATTTCTTTGTCAGGCCTTTATTTAAGTTATTTTTCGGAAAACCGAGATTGGAATGAGCCATATATTAATAAACCATTTCCAATAAGCACGATTGCTTCGCAAGAATATTATTTAATTGGTTTTGGAGATTATCCAGTTCTTGGCGAGCCAATTCCTGATTGGAGTGCAGATACTCGTAATTTCCTTGATGCCAATGGTTCTATTGGGCTCTTTTCCTGTAATCCTAAAATAGCCACCACTAGCACCACTACTCTATCCCAAGTTATAGCTGAAGCTAAAAATTGTAAAATTGATGCTTTGGGCTGGGGAAATCCAATAGTTAAAGAGGGGGAGCCGGCAGTTCCAGCAGGCACGGACAAGAGTTTAGCAAGAAAAATAGAGCCAGATGTTAATGGTTATTTAAAATATATTGATTCTGATAATAATAAAAGCGATTTTTCCAGTCAAACATCAACTCCAAATATGCGAAATTTGCATAATTACAGCGATTTAGACAATGATGGCATTATTGATTCTTTTGATTCTATAACCATAATTTCGCAGGATACTTGGCTTACAGCAGGAGAATATAGTTTTAAGAATTTAGAAATAACAAATCAAGCAAGTTTGTTTTTGCTTTCAGATGTTGATTTAACAGGATTCAAAGGCGTAAAAATTATTGCTGAAAATCTTGTTATTCAGGCGAATTCTTTTATAAATGCTGATAATAACGGATATAGCGATGACTTGGAAATAGCAAGAAATTATGAAAACCCAATAACGCTTGGCTCTGCAGGAGCAGATATTGTTCTTCAAGTTGGCTCAAGTTGCGCAGGCACAAGGCACGGAGGTAATGGCGGAGGAGCAATAATTTTAGAAATTTCAGGCATTTTAGAAATTTTAGGCACTATATCTGCTAATGGCGAACAAGGTTTAGAAAATATTAATTTTTGCCCTGCTTCTGACTCTGGAGATGGGGGCAGTATTTATATCATAACTGATATTATAAAAGGAAGCGGAAAAATTGAATCAAATGGTGGGAATGTTTATAACACGGGTGCCCCAGGCGCTGGCGGACAAATTGCTCTTTATTACAATCAAAATCAATTTACAGGAGATATAACAGCTTTTGGCAGAACAGATGATTATTTGAACAGAACAGGCGACACAGGAACTGTCTATTTCTCTAGCAATCAAGACAAATTGGTTATTAAAAACCAAAAAAATAATGGAGTTTATCTATTGGAAAATAGTTTGTCTGGATTAGATGAGCTTGAATTTAATAATACAAAAGTTGTTGTTTCGGCTGGAGCAGGATTGCAAGCAGGCGAGATTTTTATAAATAATTCTTTATTTGAGGCAGGGATCCAAGAGGTCTTTGATATAACAGCTAATAATTTTTCTTTAATAAATTCTGGGATTGTTGCTAACTTAAATATTCAAGTTGTTGGGCTTGCGATTGACAATAACTCATATTTTTCAGCTGATGGCTTGGGGCATCAAACAGACGAAGGTCCTGGTTCTGGCGGGGCAGAACATATAGGCGCAAGTTATGGCGGAGTTGGTGGGAATAATGCTACTACTTCTGTTTACGGCTCTATCACCAAACCAATAGATTTTGGTTCTGGGGTTAAATCTATCTCAATATCTGGGATAGCTGATGGTGCTGGTGGGGGAAAGATTTTTATTCAAGTAGCTAATAATTTTCAATTAGATGGTGAGATAAGAGCTAATGGAAAAGATGGGAGAACTAATAATCCTGCTATGGGTGGAGGCAGCGGAGGCAGTGTTTATATTATTGCTGGAAATTTTTCTGGAAATGGAACAATTTATACAAATGGTGGCAAGACCCATTCTAGTGGCGGTGCTGGCGGAGGTGG
>JAHIEL010000067.1 GCA_018901715.1 Patescibacteria group bacterium | reverse complement strand
TTTCCAAGTAACAGGAATTTCTTTAATGCTATATTTTAGCTTTTTAGCTAAGATAAAAACTTCTACATCAAAAATAAAGCCATCTTTAGTGGCTTTAGAAAATATGTCTTCTGCTGACTTGGCTGAAAAACACTTAAATCCGCATTGCGTGTCTTCTATGCCCCAAAGACCAATAATGATTTTTCTTAAAAGCTTGAAACTATCTCCAAAAAGAACCTTTCTTATAAATGGTTGAGGCGGGTCTAATTTAGCTCCTTTTACATCCCTAGAACCAACAACAATATCAAAACCCTTTTCAATCCATGGCCAAATATTTTCTATTTGGTCAATTGAAGTGGAATTATCAGAATCAGAAAAGAGCCGATATTCCCCTTTTGCCTCAAGCATACCTTGCTTAACTACTCCTCCTTTTCCCTTGTTCTCATCATTATCAATGAGTCGCAAAATAGGAATCTCTATTTTCAAATCATTAACTACTTGGGCAGTCCCATCTTTAGAGCCATCATTTACAACCAAAATCTCTGATTGATAATCTTGTTTTTTTAAATAATCATAAGTTAGCCGAATAGTTTTAGGGATTCTCTTCTCTTCATTATATGCTGGAAAAATAACTGAAAGTTTCATAGTATTATTTAAAATTAAAAATTAATAATTACTTTGTTACAAGAACCTGCCTTCAGCAGAACCTTACGACCTTCGGTCTAAAGAACCTGCCCTTAGCAGAACCTTGAAATTAAACCTATTATTTATAATTGAATTACCTTAAAAATATATGTGAAAAATTCAATTTCAAATTATTTATAATTGAATTACCTTAAAAATATATGTGAAAAATTCAATTTCAAATTATTTATAATTGAATTACCTTAAAAATATATGTGAAAAATTCAATTTCAAGGTTCTTGGCCGAGTCGAAGCCGAGGACAAGGTTCTTATATTCTCAAGGTAGTTTAATTATATCAAACATCTTCTAAAAAACAAAACAGCAAACTCGGGGAAGACGGGGGGAAGGCAAACGGGGGGAAGTCCGACTTCCCCCCGTTTGCCTTCTCTCCATCTCCACATTACTATTTTCTATTCTCCTCCTTTTATTTTGTTTAATTCACTCTATTCAATTATCAACTCCTGAATTTCGTCTAAATTAATTTTTTGAGACCAATTAAAAAATTCTTTTTTATAATCTTGAATATCGCCAAAAAAATTTAATAAAAAATTTCTTTGAGTAACAGAAGGAAAATTCTTCTTCTCAATATAATCTAAAAGACTACTCCATCTATAATCTTGTAAAAAATTTTCAACCTCATTTAAATTTCCCCTTTCCCCGTCTTTCCAATTTGGTCTAATAATTTCCACAGGATTAAGATGAATATAGTCCAAAAGATGAAGTAAATATTCATCTTTTTTTACTATCTTAGCTCTAAAATTTCCTTGAAATAAATGCCCAACTCTATCATTTTTAGTATTAAAATAATTCGTATATCCTGTGCCAATTTTTCTCATAAAATCGGTAATCCCTTTCTCTTTCTTTTGAATTACAAGTAAATGAAAATGATTAGGCATCAAACAAAAAGCTAAAATATTCACTAACAACTCTCTCGGCTTCCTAACGGGGGGAAGTCCGACTTCCCCCATTTGCACGACTTCCCCCATTTGCACAGATGAGCTTCTATGTAATGCTGGGGCTATATCATTAAACTCAAAAAGATTATGGATAAAACGAAAATAATCCTTTTCATCTAAAAATATTTTTCGTTTTTCTACTCCCCTGTTATAAATATGATATATTTCGTCATTTACAAATTCTGCTTGTTTCATAATTTTGCTATTAATTATATAATTTATCTCATTATACCAAATAGAAATAACGGGGGGAAGTCCGACTTCCCCCCGTTTAGCAAAATAATTTTAATTATAAAAGACAAAGGGGGTGCGGTAAATACTACTACCGCACCCTGTAATAAGGCCCCAGCCACAATGGAATCTTATCCGCAATGGAATCTTATCCGCAACCCAAGGATTGCTCCGATTAAGCATACACATATCCAGCACCCGAGTACTAAGAATAAGCTATGCTCCCAAAGGGCTAGTCCTACAGCAGAACCAAATCCTGCACCAAAAAATCCAACAACGCAGATATTCTCCAATCCATGAAGCAGGACAAAAATGCCCATAAGTGTGATGCTCAATCCACCAAGAATTGCTGCCTCTTCTAGGTTGTGATGCACCATAAACCCTACCCAACCAAGAGTAAGGGATATAACTAATAGACATATCAGCCACTTATCTATCTTTTTCATCTTTTGCCTCCTTGTTTTTCGTTTCTAATGATAATGTGCCTTTCAAAGAATAGCATTATTTTTGAATTTTGAAAAATAAAAAAGTAGCGGCATCGATTACTCGACACCGCTAACGAACTGGCATCCTCTTAATACCACTAAAAGATGAGGGACCTGATGGGCTTGATCCTGAACAAAATCGTCCATATTATCTCCCAAGGCAGGAACCTCCATTCAAAAGTAAGCCGTCGGCTAGTGCACTCTGGGTCATATTCCGAGTAGGCCTTCTTGAGAAAAACCTTCCAGCTTGAGGGGGCCTCTTTCTTGAAAGAGTAATAGCAACGACCTGCATGGAGATTTTGCCCCACTGTAGCGATTGTTAGTCCTTCCCTCTCAAGACCTCTTTGCCTCATTAAGCTCAAAACATGGACGGCATTTTGGTAGGTGTTTCTAGAGAATTCCTCAATGAAGATTCTCTCTTCTGGCACACCTAACGCCAAAGCAATATCCTTCATTGCTTTGGCTTCAGTGACACTGCCTTCGTAAAGGCCACCGGTGAAAATGATGTTTTCCGCCAGTCCTGCCTTAAAGAGTTCGGTACAGCGCCGGGCCACTCCCTCTGAAAGCAAGCTTGGCTCACCATTTTCTCTCATCCCTATCCCGAACCCAATGGCATAATCTACTCCATTAAGGGGTAAAGCATCTTCCCTTCTCTCAAGTAGTTTTGCCAGAGGCGATGCCAACGTATCCAAAAACCTATTCAGATTCACCGTTCCCACCTCCTTTTTTTGTCTTTACTGTAAATATCATATCACTAATCCCTTATCCTGTCAATACACGAGAGCCGTTTTGTGTAATTACAATCATATGCTCAAAGTGGGCAGATAGAGAATCATCTATTGTTTTAAAGCCAAAACCATCTCCTGCTTTTTTTATTTTTGCCTTGCCTATTGTAGCCATTGGCTCAAGGCATAAAACCATGCCTTGCTTTAGGATTTCTCCTTTTTTTCGCTTGCCATAATTCAAAATTTCCGGCTCCTCGTGAAGTTTTTTGCCAATCCCGTGCCCGCAAAGATCTTTCACGACATTGAGTCCTCTTTTTTCTAAATATCTCTGAATTGTATTTCCAATATCCCCTGTTGTGTTTCCTGGTCTTGCTTTCTTTATCGCAATATTTAAAGATTTTTTTACTGCCCTTATTAAAACTTGCGCTTCCCTTGAAATCTCGCCTATTGGAACAGTTATTGCCATGTCAGCATAATAGCCATTATGAATAATGCCTAAATCAAGAGACAAAATGTCTCCATTTTTTAAAACATAATCAGACGGCAAACCATGAACTATCACTTCATTGACAGAAGTGCATAAGATAGCTGGAAATCCTTTATAATCTAAAAATCCGGGTTGCGTTTTGGATTTAAAAATAAGCTCTTGAGCAAGCTTATCTAAATCAATAGTTTTTATTCCTGGCTTAACTTCTTTTTTCAATTCTCTGATTATGTCTGCTAAAATCTTTCCTGCTTGTGTGATTATTTTTATTTCTTGTTCTGTTTTTATAATCATTTTTTATAGCGCCTCTGTCCTCTAGTCCTCTTTCCGCCCCCGTCCTCTCTTTCTTTTTCCCTAATGATTAATTATCAGTTATCAGTGATTTTTTCTTATGAGGGCGGGGGCGGGAAGAAGGAAGTGGAGAGAGCCGGTGGGCGGGAGGGAGAGGAGTTTTTAAAAAAATTATTTTACTGCCTTTAGCACATTATTAAAAACAATTGATGGAGCAGGAGTAGCATCTATTTTTTGAACAATATAATCCTGGCCCTCTAAATATTCAACGATTGGCAAAGTTCTCTCTTCATATTCTTTTAATCTCACTTTTATAACTTCAGGGTCATCCAGTTTTTCTCTCTTAATTAATTTAGAGCCGTCTAACGGACACATAGTAATATCCTCTGTTTCTGTATTAAATAAAATTGGGTGTCTCATCAACTCACAAATTCGCCTATTGGAATTACGCCAAATGCTGTCTTCTGCCTTAAGTTCAAGTAAAACAATTTTAATATTCTCTTTTCCATATAACTCTGTCATTACAGGCATTATATCTTTACTTTCTGGCAAAGTTCTTGGACTGCCGGCAAAAATAATGGATTCGCCCTGTTCTGCTAGTTCCTTAATTTTTTGATTAATCCAAAAAGCAACCAAAAGTGGAGAACAGATTATCCCCTCTTCCCACAACTTCTTTTCTGCCAATAAATTATAATCTTTGCCATCAACTATTTCAACCTCACCCTGTTCAGCTCTCATTACTTTATGTTCAATAATTTTGCTTGTTTCTACATAGAAAAGACCTAACTTATCTGATATAAGCGAGGCCTGTGTTCCCTTGCCTGCTCCAGGCGGACCTAAAATTATAATAATTTGTTTTTTGCTTTTATTATCCATTTATAATTTGTTGTTTGAAGTTTAGAATTTTGTAGGCGAGAATATCTTGTTTTAAGATATATTATACAAACAGAACTGAGATTATTGATCATTGATTATTAATCATTAAAAAATCAATAATTCTTTCTTTTCTTTCTTTTCCCTAATGATCAATGATCAGTTATTAATGATCAATATTAGATTGTTTCGTATTCTCTCATTTGAAGTTGAGCATTGACCTGCTTAACAGTATCAAGCACAACAGACACCATAATTAAAGTTGAGGTGCCCCCAACTAGAAAACTAAATGTCTGAACAGGCGTAACCCCCTGAACAATATACGGCATTACTGCTATAAAACTCAAGAAAATAGCGCCGATAAATAAAACTCTATGCAGAATATAAGATAAGAAATGTGAAGTAGAGCTTCCCGGTCTGATGCCCGGCACAAACCCACCCATTTTTTTCAAATTAGAAGAAATTGCTTCCGGGTCAAATGTAACCATTGTATAAAAATAAGTAAAAGCAAAAACCAAGCCAAAATAAGATAAAGTCCAAGCAATGGGCATTCCTTCAAAATTAAAATTAGCTATAGAACCAGCAATCCTGCCGACTAAACCACTGGTGCCAGATAAAAAGCTCGCAATCATTGCTGGAAACATTAAAATTGATAAAGCAAAAATAATTGGAATGACTCCAGCTGGGTTAACATTCATTGGCAAATAAGTGGACGCGCCTCCATACATCTTATTGCCCCTCACTCTTTTAGCATAAGAAACTGGAACATTTCTCCTCGCTTCAGTGACTAAAACAACTCCGAAAATTATAAGAAAAGCACTGGCAAAGAATAATAGATAACCAGGGATATTATTAGAATCCCATGTCTGGACAAACTGCCAGATATTCATAGGAATACTTGCAACAATTCCGGCAAAGATTAAAAGCGAAACGCCATTGCCTATTCCTTTTTCTGATATTAGCTCGCCGAGCCAAACTAAAAACAAAGCGCCTGCTGTAACTGTAATCATTGAGGCAACCATTGTAATCGGAGAAAGTCCACTAATAGCGCCCTGCCTTTGAAGTAGAGAAAGCATTGCATAACCCTGAACCAAAGCCATTGGAATAGTTAAAAGCCGTCCATATTGATTAAATTTCTTCTTCCCTGCCTCGCCCTCTTCTTTATACATTCGTTCCAGAGCTGGAAAAATCATTGTTAAAAGCTGAAGAATAATAACAGAAGTAATATATGGCCCAATCCCAAGCATAACAATAGAAACCTTGGCTAATGTGCCACCAGTGAAAACATTAATCAAGCCAAACATTTGAAATCTATCAAAAAAACCTTGCAAATCCTGGATTTCAACACCTGGCACAGGGATATTTGCCATTAAACGAAACAAAGCAAAAATCGCTAAGATGAAAAAGATTTTCTTTCTTAAGTCCCGGATTTTAAATATTTGAATTATTTTATAAAAATTCATTATTATAAAGTTTTGTTTATATCAAGGATAGCTTCTTGTAAAGTGACCAAATAATTTAGCGAAACAACAAGGTTGAGGGGCAGCTCCCGCAGGCCTGTTTGGCCCGCCCATATTGCTACGCAAAGCGTTGTGGGTGGGCGCGGTATTCTATGACCATAGTAAGCGAGGATAGTTGTTGAGAAATGCATCACGCAGGCCGAGCGGGCATGGTTTCCCGCCATAGGCGGGAAGAGCGAGGCCGAGGGCGAGTAGCGATTTCCTCGCAGGGGAAATCGACTGCGTCAATTCGAGGCAACTATCCGAGCGACTATGGTCAATGATAAATCAATTAGCTTATTTCTCCGCCTGCTTTTTTAATTTTATCCTCTGCTACTTTAGATAAAACACAATCCTTAACAATTACTTTTTTCTCAATTTTTCCATCTCCTAAAATTTTAACTTGAGGAATCTTCCCCTTTATTTTAGAAATGATTTTCTTTTTAATCAAGGTCTGTGGGCTAACTAATTCGCCATTATCAAACTTTTTATTTATCTCAGAAATATTTGTAATAACTATATTCTTGTCTTTAGTATTAAACTTATAACCTCTTAATTTAGGATATCTTTTAATATATTCTCTTATTGCTGGTTGCATTCTTCTGCCAGCTCTTGAAAGTTGTCCTTTATTGCCTCGGCCACAAAAAGTCCCGCGCTTACCACCACGGCCAATGCGTTTTTTGGTCTGTCTTTTATTATCTGATTTAATTTGATGTAATTGCATAATAATTTACGAATAAGATGGGATATAAGGCCCGTCCTCATCAACGAGGACGGGCCTCGTTGCATTCCCTTATTGATTATTTGATTATATTCTCTATGCTCTTAACTCTGTAAGCGCCCTCATAGTCGCTCTGGCATTATTTAATTTATTCCTACTACCGCCCAAAATCTTAGAAGAAACATTTTTAATTCCTGCTAAACTGCAAATTACCCTCACTGTCCCGCCTGCCACCAACCCCCTGCCCGGTCGTTGGGGCCTTAACAACACTCTAGCTGAACCAAACTTGGCAGTAATTTCATAAGGAACTGTTCCGTTTTTAATAGCAACAATGATAACATCCTTTTTTGCTCTTCTCGTGGCCTTCTCAACTGCTTGAGCAACATCTAATCCCTTAGCCACACCAATTCCAACTTTTCCGTTTTGGTCGCCAACTACAACAACTGCTCTAAATCTCAACTGTTTTCCTCCTGCTGTAACTCTAACTACCCTGTCTAAAGCAAGAAGATGGGACTCGTATTCATCTTTCGGCTTGTCAAACTTATTGTCTTGTTTTCTTTCTCTAGTCGTTTTTACCATAATTTAAAATTTTAATCCTTTTTTTCTAATAGATTCAGCAAGCGCCTTTACTCTACCATGATATTTATAGCCAGCTCTATCAAAAACAATCTCTGATATTTTGTTTTCTTCTGCTACTTTTGCAATCATTTCTCCTACTTTTTCTGCTTTCTCTATATTATTCAATTCCTTTTTAAGTTCTAAATCGCTTGCTTGAGCTAAAACCTTATTACTAACATCATCAATTAATTGAGCAAAAATATGCTGATTAGACCTAAAAACACAAAGCCGCGGACGCTTTTCCGTTCCTTTAACTTTTGCTCTTATCCTTTTATGCCTGCTTTTTCTTGAAGTAATCATATTTTTTCTATTTAGCAACTCCTGGCGCATCAGCCGCCCTCTTTCCTGCTTTTTTTCTTACCTGTTCTCCTACATATCTAATGCCTTTGCCCTTATATGGCTCTGGTGGCTTAAGTCCCCTTATTTCCGCTGCTGTTTGGCCTACTAATTGTTTATCAATACCTGAAATAGTAATTATATTCTTTTTAACATCAAATTCAATGCCTACTGGACTTTTAAATTCTATACTATGCGAAAACCCAAGCTCTAGCGTTAATCCATTATCTGTTGGGTTTGCTTTATAACCAACCCCTTGAATTTCTAACTGTTTTTCAAAGCACTTGGAAACTCCTTCAACTGCATTATTAATTAAACTTCTAAAAAGCCCCCAAAAAGCCATACATTCCTTGCTTTGGTTATTTACACTCACAAGCAATTCATTGTCTTTAAGTTCAACTATTATCTCTGGTCTTAATTCTAAAGAAAGCTCCCCTTTAGGGCCTTTGACTTTGATCAATCTTCCTTCAATCTTTACATCAACTCCTTGCGGTATTTGTATTGGTTGTTTTCCTATTCTGGACATGTTAGAAGCTGTTAATGCCCCAGCACATAAGAACTTATATACTGGAAACTTTAATTATTGTCTCACCCAACACTCAAATTCTTATGTGTTGGGGCATTTTACTGGTTCTTATACCCCCTCACCCAGCGTTCTATTTTAGAGAATTGCTCTGAAAAAGAATTACTAATAATGGACTGCTGGGTGAGGGGGTGAAGTAATCTCTAAGCTCCCCGCCAGAGGCGGAGTCGCTAAGATATTACTTCACCACACCTCTGCTATTAATTCGCCTCCCTGTTTTTGCCTTCTTGCCTCGCGCGCTGGCATTATCCCTTTTGAGGTTGATATAATAATCATACCACCGCCCTTAGCTGAAAGCTTTATTTCTTTTGCTGAAATATAAATCCTCTTGCCTGGCTTAGATATTCTTCTGAATTCTCTTATAAATGATTTGCTTTTATCATATTTCAATTCAATTCTTAAAATCTTTCTTGTTTTACTATATCTCTTTTCTGTTTTAAGTATATATCCTCCATTAGCCAAAACCTCAGCAATTCTATGCTTTAGATTTGAATACGGAACATCAACACTCGCCTTGTTAACGGCTTGAGCGTTTTTAATCCTTATAATCATGTCTGCTATTGGGTCTGTCATGTTAGTAAAATTTAATGAATGAAATGAATTTTAATTTTTCTTACACCCCGCTCTTTCTAAAGCTCAGATTTTAGCAATTTCTTCCGACCTACCACTGATTAAATAAACATCAAATGGTTTCCGAGGCTTAGAAAGAGCGGGGTAAAGTAATCTCTAAGCTCCCCGCCCAGGGCGGGTCGCTAAGATATTACTTCACCAGCTTGATTTTTTTACTCCTGGAATAAGTCCTTCATTTGCCATTTCTCTAAAGCAAATTCTACATAAACCAAATTTTCTTAAATATCCTTTCTTTCTGCCACATTTGAAACACCGCAGAACTTTTCTTGTGCTGTATTTAGGTTTTTTCTTTGATTTTACTATTTGTGATGTCTTGGGCATGTGTTAGAAACTGTTAATGAATAAATTTTAATTTATGAATTTATAGATTCTTACACCCCGCTCTTTCTAAAGCTCAGATTTTAGCAATTTCTTCCGACCTACCACTGATTAAATAAACATCAAATGGTTTCCGAGGCTTAGAAAGAGCGGGGTGAAGAAATCTCTAAGCTCCTCCGCCAGAGGCGGAGTCGCTAAGATCTTTCTTTATGGGAAACCCCAGAACTCTAAATAATTCTAAGGCCTCTTCTTTTGTTTTTGCGCTTGTGGTTATTGTAACCTCTAAGCCGAAAATCTTTCTAACATTTTCTGCGCTAACTTCTGGAAAAACAATTTGTTCTTTAATCCCAATATTTAAATTACCTCCTCCATCAATTGACTTTGGTTCAATCCCGGCAAAATCTCTAGTTCTTGGCAAAACAATATTAATTAACCTATCAAGAAAATCATTCATTTTCGTTCCTCTTAAAGTGACCTTAGCGCCAATAGGCGTTCCTTGTCTTAATTTAAAAGTAGAAATTGATTTTTTAGCATCGGTTAGAACTGGTCTCTGTCCAGCAATTAAAGATAAATCTTCTATCATTGGCTTATATATTTTTTCCGCATCACCCTTGCCCAATCCTGCAACCAGACGACCGAAACTAGTATTAATCACAACCTTCTTAATCTTAGGTACTTCTAAATCATTCTTAAAACCAAACTTTTCTTTCATCTTAGCTATTGCTTCTTTATTGTATTTTTCTAATAAACTCATCATAACTTTAAAAACTTATTTAAAATGATTCGTTGCATTTTTTGCAAACTCTTTTCTTCTTTTTATTTTCTACTTTTACTCCAACCCTAACCGACTTATTGCACTTCGGACAAATTATTTGAACATTAGAAATAGACATTAAACCCGGCTTCTCAACAATCTGCCCTTTTTCTCCTTCTTTCCTCGGTCTACGATGTTTTTTTTGTATGTTAATCCCTTCAACCAAAAGACTGCTCTTTTCTATAAAAACTTTCATTACCTTCCCAGTCCTGCCCCTATCATTTCCTGTTCTAACTAAAATTGTATCTCCTTTTCTAATTTTCATATTATCTCTCTTGCTAAATTAGTTATAGCGCTATAACCAGCTTCCTTAATTTCTTTTGGAATTGGACCAAATATTCTGCTCCCCCTCGGGTTCTTAGTATTGCCATCTAAAATTACCACAGCATTATCATCAAATCTAATATAAGAACCATCTTTTCTGCGATAAGCTTTTTTCTGTCTTACTATCACTGCCCTTGTCTTGTCGTGCTTTTTAACTTCTTTCCTCGTATCTGCCTTTTTGACTGCCACAACAATTATATCGCCAAGCTGGGCATATCTCCTTTTGCTTCCACCCAAAACCTTAAAACACTGGACTATCTTCGCTCCAGAATTATCAGCTACATTTAACATTGTTTGGTCTTGTATCATGTGTTAGAAACTGTTAATGAATAAATTTTAATTTATGAATTTATAGATTCTTATTTCAAGAATATATATTAATACATTAGCGAATCAAGGTTCTGTGAGCGGAGCGAACAGGTTCTTACACCCCGCCCCCTAAGCTGTATATTAATTCATATAGCCAAGGGGGCGGGGTAAAGGTCTCGCTAAACTCCCTTCGCCTCACGGCTCGGCTCGTTAAGCGATTCCTTCACTCTCCACGCCTTATCTTTACTTATTGGCCGACATTCCTCAATCACAACTTCATCACCTATTTTAAACTGATTATTCTCATCATGCGCTTTATAACGGTTATCTCTTATATAACGACCCTTATATCTAGGATGTATTTTAACAGTGCTTACTTTAACCACTATTGTCTTATCCATTTTGTCTGAAATAACCTTACCCTTTAGTTGTTTCTTTGGCATATTTTTTCTCTTTCATAATAGTTAATATCTTGGCAATGGTTTTTCTTACTTGTTTCACTTCTTTGACATTTTTAACCTTTCCTGCCTGCAAATCAAACCGTAGGGCTCTTAATTTTTCTCTAAGCATAAATTCCATCTTGCCCAATGACTTGTCATCTTTGCTTCTTAGCTCTTTTATTTTCATCTTTTTACGAATTTAGTTTTAATTGGCAATTTGTCTGTCGCTTTCAGAAATGCTTCTTTGGCCATTGCCTCATCAATTCCGCCAAGTTCAAAAATTATTCTACCAGGTCTAATTGGAAAAACATAATACTCTACTGTTCCCTTGCCCCCACCCATTGGAACTTCCACGCCCTTGCTGGTAACCGGCTTATCAGGAAAAATTCTAATCCAAAGCTTACCGCCCTTGCGTAGATATCTAATAATCGCCCGTCTGCTGGCCTCAATCTGCCTAGAACTAATCCATTTCGTTTCCATTGCCTTTAAGGCATAATCACCAAAGGCAATCTCAGTGCCTCTTCTCGCTATTCCCTTGCTTGTGCCTCTTTGGGCTTTTCTAAATTTTACTTTTTTTGGATACAACATAATTTAATCTTTATCTTCAAATTTTTCTCCTTTGTACAGCCAGACCTTAACTCCTATCACGCCATAACTACAGCATGCCTTTGTAAAGCCATAATCAATATCAGCTCTAATTGTATTTTTTGGTAAGCTACCTTTCTGAATCCACTCATTTCTAGAAATGCTCACGCCATTCAAGCGACCCGAGACCTGAACCCTAACGCCCTTAATCTCCTTATATCCCTCAACAGTTAAGGCAGCTCTCTTGATCACTCTTCTAAAGGGCATTCTCTTTTCAATCTGCTGGGCAATCCACTGAGAAACCAAGGGTGCGCTAAGCCAAAGATTTTTAATTGACTTAATTTCAATCTTCAATTGCTGACCCTTGTCATCATTTTTTAAAATTTTACTCTCTAACTCTTTTTTTATTTTATCCACCTGCTCTCCTCCCCTACCTATAATCAAGCCAGGCCGAGAAGTAGATATGAAAACTATAGTTTTATTCGCTGATCTCTCTATTTCAATCTTTTCCACACCAGCTTCTTTAAGCTTATTGTTTAAAAATTTCCTAATTTTAAAATCTTCCTCTAAATATATTGAGGGTCTCTTGTGTTCAAACCATCTTGAGTCCCAGTCAGAAACTCTTCTCAATCGGTATGCTTTTGGATGAACGCTATGACTCATACAATTGATTATTGATCATTAATTATTGATCATTATTTTTTCTTGCCTGACTTTAATTTCTCTACATCAACCTTCTGTTTTTTAACTTCTGTAATTGGCTTTTTTTTAATGGTATTCTTCTCTTCTAATACAATTGTTATATGGCTAGTTCTTTTTAATATTGTATTCGCCCTACCCATAGATCTTGCTCTCCAGCGTTTTAGTTTGGGCCCTTCATCTACTGTGATTTTTTTAATGAAAAGTTCTGACTCCTTCATACCATTTCCATTAGCATTGGCAACAGCTGAATGAAGTAATTTTTCCATCGGTTCAGCTGCTCTCTTGGGAATAAATTTTAAAATATTAGCTGCTTGAGCTGTTGATTTTGTGCGGATTGAATCAGCCACCATTCTTGCTTTCCTTGGAGAAATTCTTAGTCGCCTAAGTTTTGCTGTTGCTGTATTATTCATACTATTTATTTTCACCTGTTTCCTGATCCCTTTGCATTTTTCCGCCATGTCTAACAAATTTGGTAGAAGGGGAAAACTCGCCTAACTTATGACCAACCATATCTTCTCTCGGCGCTACTTGAATAAAATCCTTTCCATTATGGACATCAAAAATAAAGCCAATCATTTCTGGAACTATTGTTGATGCTCTGGCCCAAGTTTTTATTGGTGTCTTATCTCCTTTTCTTTTCTTTCCTACCTTGGCCATTAATTTTTCGTCCATATATGGACCTTTTTTGGTTGAACGACTCATGTTAGAAATTGTTGATGACCCAGCACATAAAAACTTATACACTGGAAATCTTAATTATTATCTCCCCCAACATTCAAATTTTTATGTGCTGGGGAATTTTACAAATTCTTACACCCCCTCACCCAGAAGCCTATTATCAGAAATTCTTTTTCAGAGCAAGTTCCTAAAATAGAACGCTGGGTGAGGGGGTAAAGAGTTGCTACTGCTTGGGCATCGCCATTGGCTCGCCCTCGCAGAGGAACTCTTTTATTTTCTCCTCTGAATGATGAATTTATCTGTATTTTTTCTTTTTCTTGTTTTCGTTCCAAATGCTATCTTGCCCCAGGGAGTTTTAGGATGTGGCATACCAATGCCAGTTCTTCCTTCACCTCCACCATGAGGATGATCAGCAGGCACCATAGCTGAACCCCTAACTGTGGGCCTTATTCCTTTATGTCTTTTTCTTCCTGCTTTACCTAATTTCGCATATCTGTGTCCCTGCCTTGACAATACTCCTATTGAAGCGAAACATTCTTTATGAATCTTTCTCAATTCTTTGGATGGCATTTTTACTGCAACATGTTTGCCCTCAATACCCATTACTTTAGCAGATGCACCAGCAGATCTTATCAACTTTCCTCCTGCTGAAGGCAATATTTCTATATTATACACTTCTGTGCCAATGGGGATATTCTTTATCTTCATTCTGTTGCCTATTTTTATCTCTGTCTTGTCGCTGATTATAACTTGATCCCCTACTTTCAGCCCTTGAGGAGCCAAGCGATAGGCCTTAGTTTTATCCTCATATTCTATTAAAACAATAAATGTAGTTCTATTAGGATCATACTCTATGGCCTGAACTGTTCCTATCATATCTATCTTTGTCTGTTTGAAATCAACCATTCTATAGAATCTTTTTTCCCCACCGCCCTTGTGTCTAACTGTAATTCTGCCCTTATTATTTCTTCCTGATGTTTTTTTTAATATCTTAATCAAGCTCTTTTCAGGCCTTTTCTTTGTCAATCCAGAAAAATCTTCTTTCACTAAATGCCTTATTCCTGGTGATGTTGGTTTTGGTCTTTTCATGCCAATTTTTTCAGAGAGGCAAGCAATATTGCTTGCGCCGCCGAAATGTTAAAAAATTGAGCACCCCCTCACCCAGAAGCCCATTATTAGTAATTCCTTTTCAGAGTAAGTTTCTAAAATAGAACGCTGGGTGAGGGGGTAACGACTTTGCAACCGCTCCCCGCCCAGGGCGGGTCGCGGGCAAACTCGTTAGTGCGGTAAAATTTCTATTTCCTGACCTTTCTTAATTTTAACAATTGCTTTTTTATATCCTTTTCTAAATCCTTGTGTTTTGCCTACTTTCCTTGCTTTCTTTCTAACATTAATAATCTTTATATCTTCTACTTCTACGCCATAAAGCGAGCCCACTGCTTTCTTAATGTCTATCTTGTTAGCTCTTTTAAAAACCTTGAAAACATATTTATTCTCTCCTGCCAAGTCAGTTGCTTTTTCTGTCACATGCGGAGAAAATAAGCTTTCCCATGCATCAGTGCCTTTTAAGGCCTTTTTCGGTTTTGTTTTTGTTTCTGGCTTTTTCTCTTTATCCTGCTCTTTCTCTTTCGTTTTTATTTTTATTTCTTTTTTCTCGGCTATTTTTGGCTTTGGCTTTGGCTTTGCTTTCTCTATTATTTTCGCTTTCTCTATTGTCTTTGTCTTGGGCTCTGGTATTGGCTTAATTTTTTTCTCAACTTCAACCTTAACAGCTTTCTTTTCTGTCTCTAGTTCTTTTATCTTACCCGCCTCAATCGGCTTGTCGGTTTGGACGGACTTCTTTTTAAAAATATCAAATAATGACATACGAACAGAATTTATAACTAATAATTTGCAGTAGATGTAGATGTCAAACATCTACACAGATATTTTCTGCCGAGAACACTTCTCGGCGGATTTCAGCTTATTGCGAAGATATCTTGTTTTAAAATGTATTAAATAATTGAGCGAAGCAACAAGGTTGAGGGGCAGCTCCCGCAGACCTGTTTGGCATGGTCCCCGAGCAAAGCGAGGGGCAAACAGGTTGAGGGACGCGGGCTGACAAATCACGCTGGAGATTTGGACAGCCAGTGACCCGAGGCCTTGTTGCAAAGCGGAATTATTGTCTTGTAAATAAGGGAAACTCATTGTGTCATCTTAAAATAAGATATCCGAGCTAGATTGTCTATTTGCCTAAAACATCCTTAATGGTTTTAATGGATTTCTTTGTAATTAGCAAGTCCCTATATGAAACAACAGCCAAAGAATTCAAATTTCTTGCTTCAATTATATCTATATTCGGAATATTTTTTACTGCTCTTAGCAACTTATCATCTTTTTTGTCTGATACGATAAGCAATGTCTTAAATTTTTCTTTCTTTATTTCTTTTGAAAGCTTTTCTAAAATATCTGTAATAATTTTTGTTTTGGGTTCTTCTATTTTTAAATCATCAATAATAAAAATTTCTTTATCTTTCAGTTTCTGCGAAAGCAAACATTTTAATGCTTTTTTTCTCATTTTTGAAGGAATATCTTTTTTGTAATTCCTTTCATTGGTTGGCCCAAATGTAACGCCTCCACCAATCCAGATTGGAGAACGAGTAGACCCGTGTCTTGCTCTTCCTGTTCCTTTCTGACGCCATGGTTTTCTGCCTCCGCCACTTACTTCACCCCTATCTTTAGTATGTGCTGTTCCCTGTCTTCTGTTTGATTGCATAGAAACAATCACCTGATGAACTAAATCAGAATTAAAGGCCTGTTCAAAAACCTCTTTTGGCAAGTCCATTTGCTCTGTTTTCTCGCCTTCCTGGTTGTAAGTATCAATCTTCATAAATTAATTAAGTTTTTACCTCCACAAGTGTGCCTCTTCTGCCTGGCACTGCTCCTTTCAGCGCTATCAAATTATTTTCTTTATCAATTTTTATCACTTTCAAATTTTTAACTGTTATTCTATCGCTTCCCATTCTTCCCGGCATTTTCTTCCCTTTAAATACTTTTTGCGGGAAAGCTGAACCAATAGAACCAATTTTTCTTTCTCCGTGCTTTACGCCATGGCTTTTTCCAAATCCAGAAAAACCCCATCTCTTTACCCCTCCCTGGAAACCCTTTCCCTTAGAAATTGCAGAGGCCACTGTTTTCTCTCCTATTTTAAAAATATCTATTCCTATCTCATCCCCTATTTTATATTTATCTTCTGTTTTAAATTCTCTTAAATATCTATACGGCGCGCTTTTCTGCGATTTTTTAATTTTTTTATCTTTCAATTTTTCAAAACCGATTTGAACTGATTTTTCTAATATTTGAGTAACAAAACATGGTCCTGCTTGAACCAAAGTAACAGGAATAACTTTATCTTTATCCCAAATTTGTGTCATCTCAATTTTTTTTCCTAGTATGAAGGACATAATTTTTAACAAAAATACCGAGCACTAACCCGATATTTTGTGTTTAGGAGGGTTAGTATCCAGTTTTCTATTATAAACTGTGGATATTTTGGTTTCTCATAAGACAAGAACACTATGTGTTCCTGGACTTGACCCTAAGTGCTAAATCTTTATTTGAATATCAACTCCTGTTGGAAGATTTAGATTTGTTAATGACTCTATTACTCTCTGATCTGCCTTAAAAATATCAATCAATCTCTTGTGCACTCTTACTTCAAACTGCTCTCTTGCGTCTTTATGCACAAAAGTAGATCTATTTACCGTATATTTGTGTATTTCTGTAGGCAAGGGCACGGGACCTGAAACATCTGCGCCAAAACGCTGGACCGTTTCCACGATCTGACGGGCGCTTTTGTCCAAGACCTTGTTATCATAAGCTTTTAACTTTATCCTCACTTTTTGCGAGGCCTTGTGCTCTTCCTCTGTATTTATCTTCTTTTTTGTTGGCATCTTAAAAGAACTGATTATTCAATGATTTTGCATTAAACCATCTATGGCTTAATGCAAAACATTATTTAATAATCTTAATTACAATTCCTGAAGCAACTGTTTTCCCGCCTTCTCTAATAGCAAATCTTTGTTTTTCCTCTAAAGCAATCGGAGCGATCAATTTAACTGTTATTTTAGCTGTATCTCCAGGCATTATCATTTCTGTGCCTTCTGCTAAAATTACATCTCCTGTTACATCTGTAGTTCTGATATAAAACTGTGGCTTATATCCAGCAAAGAAAGGAGTATGTCTTCCGCCTTCTTCCTTGCTTAAAGTATAAACTTCCGCTTCAAAATCAGTATGCGGAGTAATACTTCCCGGTTTTGCCAAAACCTGACCTCTTTCCACTTCTTCCTTTTTTAGTCCTCTTAACAGAATACCAGCATTATCGCCTGCCCTTCCTTCGTCCAATGATTTATTAAACATTTCAATACTTACTGCAGTTGTCTTAGTGGTTGGTTTAACTCCAACTAACTCAACATCTTCTCCAGAGTTTACAATTCCTCTCTCAATTCTACCAGTAGCAACAGTTCCCCTGCCTTCAATAGAGAAAACATCTTCAACTGCCATTAAAAATGGCTTATCAATATCTCTTTTTGGCTCTGGGAAATACTCATCTAATGCTTTAGCTAATTCATAAATTGGCTTTAATGCCTCATCTTCAGCAGAAGTTGCTTCCAATGCCTTGAGCGCAGAGCCCCTAATTACAGGAACTTCATCCCCGGGAAATTCGTATTTATTAAGTAATTCTCTAACTTCTGATTCTACCAAATCAATCATTTCTGGATCATCAACAGCATCGCACTTGTTTAAAAATACAATCATTCCTGGCACGCCAACCTGTCGGGCAAGCAATAAATGCTCTCGAGTTTGAGGCATTGGTCCATCAACTGCTGAAACAACAATAATAGAGCCATCCATTTGCGCAGCGCCAGTAATCATATTTTTAATATAATCACTATGACCTGGACAATCAATGTGGGCATAGTGCCTATTCTCGGTCTCGTATTCAACATGGGCAATATTAATTGTCACGCCTCGCTCCTTCTCTTCGGGTGCGGAATCAATTTGGTCAATATTTTTATCAGAAGCTCTAAAACCCTTTAACCTCAAGGCCTTTAATATAGCCGCTGTTAAAGTGGTCTTACCGTGGTCAACATGACCAATAGTCCCCACATTGATATGGGGTTTACTTCTCTCAAATTTTTCTTTTTCAGCCATAGATAAACAATTTAATTATTATAAGAACCCTCGTCGCTTCGCTCCTCAGAACCTTGAAATTAAATTTATTATATATATTTTCAAGGTAATTTAATTATTAATTGTTACTTTATATTAAGTATAGTTATTTTACACGGATGTCAAGTAAAGTCAAGCTCTTTCCTAAAACCCGACTTATGCCACGAACCTAAAACCATATAATGAATAAAAAATTTCAGATTCAATTACTAAAACGGCAAATCCTCTACTCTTAATTCATCTACTGGCATTTCTTCTCTAGCGATTAATTCAGTGCTCTGATTAATATCGTTTATCAATTCTTCTTCATCTCTTGGTGCTTGAACAATTTCTTCTTGTTTATTCTCTTGTCTGGTTTCCTGTTTCTTAAAAGTCAATCTTGCCTGTGTCTCGTTATTTTCAATGCCAGAAATAACCATAATTGGTTTGCCGTCTTCTACGATTATAATCTTAGCGTTTTTCTCTTTAGCTAATAAATTTTTTATATCTTGTAAATCCATAATTAACTTCTTGTCTCTACTATTTGTTGAGTAATATTGGCAGGCACTTGCTCGTAAGAGTTGAATTCCATTGTAAAGCCACCTCTGCCGTGAGTCATTGAGCGCAAAGAAGTGGCATAGCCAAACATTTCAGATAAAGGCACAAAGGCCTCTACTATTTTCATCTTCGCCCTGTCAAAACTTTCTTTTATCCTGCCTCTGCGAGAATTTAAATCACCGACAATATCTCCAAAAAAGTCAGTTGGAATTGTAACTTCCAGCTTCATAATCGGCTCTAATAAAACTGGCTTAGCATTTCTAGCTGCCTGCTGGAATGCTTGTGAAGCAGCAATTTTAAAAGCAGCTTCTGAAGAATCAACATCGTGAAAGGAACCATCATATAGAGTCGCCTCTATATCAACTAGTGGATATCCGGCTATAACACCCCTATCCATTGCCTCTATAATTCCTTTCTTAACCGCAGGAATATATTCTTTAGGAATAACTCCACCCTTAATTTCATCAATAAATTCAAACCCTTCACCTCTTTCTTTTGGATTAACCTTTAGCCAAACATGGCCGTACTGTCCTCTACCTCCACTCTGTCTAATATATTTTCCTTCTGCCTCTGCCATGATTGTAATAGTTTCTTTATGGGCAACTTGCGGTCTGCCAATAGTTGCTTCGACCTTGAATTCTTTTTTCATCCTATCTACTAAGATTTCTAAATGCAATTCGCCCATTCCAGAAATTATGGTCTCTCCTGTCTCTTGGTCTGTCTTAATCTTAAATGTGGGATCTTCTTCTGATAATTTTTTCAAAGCAAAACCAAGTTTCTCTTGATCTGATTTTGTCTTTGGCTCAATCCTAATAGATATAACTGGTTCTGGAAAAATAATATTTTCAAGAATTATTGGCTTATCTAAGTCGCAAATAGTATGACCTGTTTCCACATCTTTCATCCCAACTGCTGCTGCAATATCTCCAGCATGCAATTCTTCAACTTCCTCTCTGTGGTTTGCGTGCATTCTAACCATTCTTCCAATCCTTATTTTTTTGCCATTTACTGAATTTAAAAGTCCTGTTCCTGTTTTAATGGTTCCTGAATAAACACGAAAATATGTAAGAGCTCCTACAAATGGGTCTGTAGCTATTTTAAAGGCCAACGCAGAAAATGGCGCATCGTCTAATGCCTCCCTTTCAATTGCCTCACCTGAATGGATGTCTTTGCCTTTTATCGCAGGCAAATCTCTTGGTCCTGGAAGATAATAAAGCACTGCATCTAATAGCGATTGAACTCCTTTATTTTTTAAAGCAGAGCCACAAAAAACAGGAATTAGTTCTGACTCTATTACCCCTTTTCTTAAGGCCGCTCTTATCTCTTCTGTCTTGACCTCTTCGCCTGCCAGATATTTTTCCAAAAGTTTATGATCTTCTGCAGCCACCTTTTCAAGCATCTTTCCTCTCCATTTCTCTGCCTCTTCTTTAAACTCATCTGGAATCTCTTCGGTTTTGCATTCTTCTCCATTCTTGCCCTCAAATCTCAATGCCTTCATTTTAATTAAATCAATAACGCCTGAAAATTTTGCCTCTTCACCAATAGGAATTTGGACAGCTACTGCTTTTGGAGTGAGCCGATCCCAAATAGTTTTTAAGCTATATTCAAAAGAAGCGCCCATTCTATCAAGTTTGTTTATAAAGCATATTCTAGGAACTCCAAACTTATCTGCCTGATGCCAGACCGTCTCTGATTGGGCTTCTACTCCTGCCACACCATCAAAAACAACAATCGCGCCATCTAAAACCCTTAAAGATCGTTGGACTTCGGCTGTAAAATCAATATGCCCTGGCGTATCAATAATATTTATCTTATGCTGTCTTTCTAAATTTTCTCCATCTTCAGTTGGATGCCAAAAACAAGTTGTAGCAGCGGAAGTAATAGTAATACCTCTTTCCCTTTCCTGTTCCATCCAATCCATTGTTGCCTCGCCCTCATGCACCTCTCCAATTTTATGAGAAATGCCCGTATAAAAAAGAACTCGTTCGCTAACGGTTGTTTTTCCTGCATCAATGTGAGCAATAATCCCTATATTTCTATATCTTTCTATTGGAAATTCTCTCATATGTTAGTAAAATTTGATGAACGAAGTGAATCTTAATTTTTCTTACACCCCCTCACCCAGCAGCCCATTATTAGTAATTCCTTTTTAAAGCAAATCTCTAAAATAAAACGCTGGGTGAGGGGGTAAATATCTTCTAAACTCCCCGCTCAAAGCGGGTCGTTAAGAATATATTTACCACGCAAAGTGCGCGAACGCCTTGTTAGCTTCCGCTACTTTATGCACATTATCCTTTTTTCTAATTGCCTCTCCAGTATTCTCTGCTGCTTCTATCAATTCTTTAGCCAATCTATTCTTCATAGATCCCTTGCCTTTTTTGGCAGCTCCAATAATCCATCTCATTGCTAATGCAACTCTTCTATCTTTAGAAACCTCTACTGGCACCTGATACTTAGCTCCTCCAATTCTTTTAGAACGAACCTCAAGTACGGGTGAAGCATTTTGAATTGCTTGCTCAAAAATTTCTATTGGCTCCTTTTTTGTTTTTTGTTGGATAATTTCAAAAGTGCCATAAATAACCCTTCTTGCTGTTGCTTTCTTCCCTCCTTTCATAAGATAATTAGTAAACCGAGAAACTATAATATTATTATAGCGAAGGTCTGGCTCTATTCCTTTTTTCTTTAATTGTCCCATAATTATTTATCTTTTTTAGCTCCGTATTTACTTCTTGATTGTTTTTTACCCTCAACTCCAGTTGTATCTAAAACACCTCTTACTATATGATATCTTACTCCAGGCAAATCCTTTACCCTCCCGCCCCTTAACATAACAACTGAATGCTCTTGCAAATTATGTCCTTCACCTGGGATGTATGCAGTCGCTTCCATTCCATTGCTCAAGCGGACTCTTGCCACTTTTCTTAGAGCAGAGTTCGGCTTTTTAGGAGTTACTGTAAAAACCTTTAAGCAAACACCTCTTTTAAAAGGCGAAGAATGCCTTTTGGGTCTGTTTTTCAATGTATTAAACGAAAAACTTAGAGCTGGTGATTTGCTCTTTTTCTTTTGTCTTTTTCGTCCCTTTCTTACTAATTGACTAATTGTTGGCATAATAATTTTGCCCAAAAGGGCAAGTGAATAATAATATAACAAATGAAAATATTTTTGTCAAACTTAAATCCCGGTTATTAAAAGAGCAAGCCACATCATAATTTTTATAATATACTCAAAAAGGAAAAAAATTACAAATAAAAGCAAAATTAAGCCGTGGCGCGAAAGGGCTATTTTAATATTTTGAGCGCTTCTTGGCAGAAAACTGAATAATATATGAGAGCCATCTAATGGAGGAATCGGCATTAAATTAAATATGGCTAAAATAAGATTAATCTGAATAATATAAAAAAATATTAAGAACAAACCATTAATTGAGGAAACCATTGGCACAAATCTTATGGCTAAACCAAAGATTAGAGCTAAAGAAATATTAGCCAAAGGCCCAGCTACAGCTACCTTAGCACTGCCCCATTTTTTATCTTTGAAATTATAAGGATTAACAGGAACTGGTTTTGCCCAGCCAAAAATTATTCCGCCTGCTCCTAAAAAATTCATTAATATCAAAAGCCCGGGCAAAAGAATAGAGCCAATCGGGTCCAAATGTTTAATTGGATTCAAAGTCAAACGGCCAGCTCTTTGAGCTGTTAAGTCCCCTAATGCCAAAGCCATTGAACCGTGAGCCAATTCGTGGATTATAACTGAAAACAAAAATATGATTATAATAAAAATTATTTCTATGCCCATATATGTTGATATTCTAACAGAAAGCTTTATTAAAAGAAAGAGCGGCAGGACTAGTATCAGTCCCACCGCTCGTAGGTGTTATTAAACACCTTCAGCGCATGCCAAGGATAGACTTCCTTAGCTCTCTTCTTGCTTTACGAGATCTCCTTGTGCTTGGCACTGGTACAGAGTTATTCAGAAGCTCGGTTAGTCGGTTGCACGCCTCATCAGGAGAATTTGATCTTAACGCGACGATAATTCCTCCGCCCGGCATGGCTTGCGTGGACTCCACACCAGAGAGATTGCTATCAACCAGCAAGGCCTCTATCCTCATCCGTTCAATTCCTGAAACCTTAGGAAAAGTCACATACACTAACTGCTTG
>JAHIEL010000066.1 GCA_018901715.1 Patescibacteria group bacterium | reverse complement strand
TTCATTGCGATTGATAAAATGGTCTTATATCTTATATCTCTTCATAGAAAGAGAATTGGAAACCACACTCACAGATGAGAAAGCCATAGCTGCAGCAGCTATTACTGGACTCAAAAGCCAGCCAGTTAGAGGATAAAGAACGCCAGCGGCAATAGGAATGCCAATACTGTTATATATGAAAGCCCAAAAAAGGTTTTGTTTTATTTTCCTTAAAGTGTATTTACTTAAATCAATCGCCGTAACAACATCTCTTAAATCATCTTTTATTAAAACTATCTCCCCTGTTTCCATTGCCACATCCGTGCCAGAACCCAGGGCAATACCCAAGTCAGCTTGAGCTAAAGCTGGGGCATCATTGATGCCATCACCTACCATAGCAACAACATTCCCTTCTTTTTGTAATCTCTTTATTTCATCTGATTTCTCTGAAGGTAAAACCTCTGATAAAACATAATCAATGCCCAAGTCTTTAGCTATTGAATCAGCAACTAACTTGTTATCGCCGGTAATAATCGCTGTTTTTTTACCAAGCTTATGAATCTCATCTATTGCTTCTTTAGAATTATCTTTGAGAATATCAGCTATGGCTAAGGCGCCTATTACTTGTTTTTCAACTGCTGTTAAGACAACTGTTTTCCCTTGTTTTTCTAAGCTCCTGCCGATTTCAGCCCCAATCCATTTTGGCTTGCCAACCCTGACTTCTTTCCCTTCAATCTTCCCAATAACCCCTTTGCCAGGGATAGCTCTAAAATCTGTTATTTCAAATAAATCTAATTTTTGCTCTTTGGCTTTATCAACAATGGCTTGAGCCAGAGGATGCTCTGAATTCTTTTCCAAAGAAGCAGATATCTGTAATACATTAAATCTGGAACCTGGGGCTTGTATAATATCAGTCACAATCGGCTCTCCCTTGGTTAAGGTTCCCGTCTTATCAAAAACCACTATATTAACTTTACGGGCAATTTCTAAGGCCTTACTGCTCTTAATCAAAATTCCTCTTTGAGCGGCTAGGCCTGTGCCCATCATCACCGCCGTAGGAGTTGCTAAGCCCAATGCACAAGGACAAGCAATAATCAAAACTGCCACAGCCACTGTTAAAGCAAAAGCGAGAGATTGCCCCAATAAAAGCCAGGTAGCGAAAGCAAAAATAGCAATGCCGATTACCGTGGGCACAAAATAGAAAGACACTTTATCGGCCATTAATTGAATCGGTGCTTTAGATCCTATGGCTTGTTCAACGATTTTAATAATTTGAGCCAGCATTGTATCTATTCCCACTCGGGTCGCTCTAAATTTCAAAACCCCGGTCTTGTTTATTGTCGCACCGATAACCTCATCTCCTTTTTCTTTTTCAACAGGAATGCTTTCTCCTGTGATTGCCTTCTCATCAACTCCTGAATATCCGTCAATCACAATTCCGTCAACAGGAATTTTCTCTCCTGGCTTTACTAAAATAACATCACCAACTACTACTGCAGAAATTAAGATTTTAATTTCCTGCCCGTTTTTGATAACAGTTGCCTCCTTTGGCTGAAGCCCCATTAGCTTTTTAATGGCCTGACTTGTCTTTCCTTTGGTTAAATTTTCTAAATATTTACCCAAAGAAATGAAGATTAGAATAAAAGCAGCACTCTCAAAATAAAGGTGAGTATTGCCTAATCCGTAAATCCAATAATAGATAGAAAGAACTAAGCTATATATATAAGCAGCTAATGTACCGATGGCTACCAAAGAATCCATATTTGGTTTTGCTCGGAACAGCCGCTTTAAGCCAGAAGTATAGATATCTAGATTTAGAACCAGAATAGCAGTGGTAAGCACAAGTTGAATAAAAGCATTAATAGCAAAAGAAATGCTTAGCCCAGGCAAGCCCAACATTTCCCCCATGGATAAATAGAAAAGAGGTATGCCTAAAATTAAAGAAATTGAAAATTTATTTCTCAAATTTTTGACTTCTCCTTGCTTCTTGCCATGTCCTATTGTATAGCCCAATGACTGAATCAGTGCTTGAATTTTATTCAAATCTATCTTATTAGAATCAAACTCTATAACTGCTTTTTCAGAGGCCATATTGACACTTGCAGAAATAATGCCCTGCTCTTTACTAAGCCCTCTTTCTATGATTGCTGAACAACTAGCGCAATGCATGCCACCAATTTTTAGAATAGTTTTTTCCATAAAATTACTCGTTTACTCTAATGCGAGTGC
>JAHIEL010000005.1 GCA_018901715.1 Patescibacteria group bacterium | reverse complement strand
GGATTTAAGTGTTTTTCAGCCAAGTCAGCAGAAGACATATTTTCTAAAGCCACTAAAGATGGCTTTATTTTTGATGTAGAAGTTTTTATCTTAGCTAAAAAGCTAAAATATAGCATTAAAGAAATTCCTGTTACTTGGAAAAATGACGCAGAAAGCAAGGTAAAGCTAAAAAATGTTTTTAAAATGCTTTTTGATATGCTCAAATTAAGAAAAGATTTAATTTTAGGGAAATATGTTAAAACCAAAAAAGGAAACTAAAAAAGCATTTCCTTCAGAGCTCCGTTTTGCTTTGGTTTCAGGCGATTGGGTTGTTGTTGCTACTGGTAGAGCCCAGAGGCCAGAAACATTTAAAAAAGAGCAAAGGATAATTAAACCAACTCCTAAAAAAGATTGTTTTTTTTGCAATATAAAAACTCAACTGCCTCCGCTTTTGATTTCTAAAAAAGGCAAGATTAAAAATTTTGCTTATGATGACGAAGATAGGGGCAAGGTTAAAATTCCTGACGACTGGACAGTTATTGTTATTCCAAACAAATATCCTGCTTTTATAAGAAAAAATGGTCTGGACATCAGAAAAGAGGGATTACATCAATTAATGAACGCCTATGGAATGGCAGAGGTAATTATTACTCGCGACCATAAAAAACAGGTTTCTCAATTTAATTTAGAAGAAATAAAAGAACTTTTAGATGTTTATCAGGACAGGTATCTTGATTTAATGCGAGAGCCAAAGATAAATTATATTTCTATTTTTCACAATCATGGAGTTGAAGCAGGGGCCTCTGTCTCGCATCCTCATTCCCAAATCATTGCCACCCCTGTCTTAGATCCAAAGATAAAGAGAAGCTTGAGTGGGGCAAGCGATTATTTTAGGCATAATAAAAAATGCGCTTATTGTTTGATGAATGAGTCGGATAGGAAAGACAGGGAAAGATTAATTTTTGAAAATAAGGAATTTTTAGTTGTTTGTCCTTTTGCTTCTAGCTCTGCTTTTCAAGTTTCAATTACTCCTAAAAAACACCTCCCTTATTTTGAAAGAATTACAGACCAGCAAAAAAAGTATATGGCAGAGGCGTTTTTTGTAGCAATGAGAAAACTGTATAAAGGACTGGACGATCCTTCATATAATTTTTATTTGCATACTGCTCCTTGCGATGGCAGAAATCATGATTATTATCACTGGCACTGGGTAATTGCGCCGAAAACATCTGTTATGGCTGGGTTTGAGCTTTGCACTGGTATTGAAATTTCAACAATTGAGCCGGAAAAAGCGGCGCAATATTTAAAAGAGCAGACGATTTAGAATTGATAACTGATCACTGATCACTGATCATTACAACTCCACCCGCCCCCGACCTCCCTGCTGGAGAGGTCGGGGGCGAGGACGGGGGCGGGGAAGGAAAAGAAAGAAAAGAAAGAAAGAAAGAAGAAAGAAAAGAAAAAATTATTAATCATTGAGGGCAAAATCATTGATTATTGATTATTAATCATTAGGGAAAGAAAAAGAAAAAATTGTGTAGATGTCAAACATCTACATTGAGCAAACATAAGGATGTAGATGTTTGACATCTACACTGCTCCATATTTAAAAAAGCAAACAATATGAATCCTTTAATTATAGGCAATTGGAAGTGTAATCCCTGTGATAGCAAAAAAACAGAAAAGCTTTTTTCAGAGATAAAAAAGGGGTTACCAAAGAAGTTAAAAGCAAAATTAGTTATTTGTCCGCCTTTTATTTATCTAAAAGATTTAACAGGCAGGGGATTAGAAATAGGAGCGCAGGATTGTTTTTTTCAAGATGGTCCTTTTACTGGACAAATATCTGTTTCAATGCTCAAAAGTTTAGGATGCAAATATGTGATAGTGGGGCACAGCGAAAAAAGAGCAGCAGGAGAGAAAGACAAGATTATTAATCTCAAATTAAAATCTTGTCTTGAAAAACGCCTTGTTCCTATTCTTTGTATTGGAGAGACATTAAAACAAAGAAAATCAAACCAAACTTCAAAAATATTAAGAAGACAGCTTGAAAAGGACTTAAAAGGCATTGTAAAGAAGGATATTGAAAGCATAGTTATTGCTTATGAGCCGGTCTGGGCTATTGGCACAGGAAAGGCCTGCGATCCTGAAATAGCAAAAGTAGTTAAAATGATGATTAAAAAATATCTTAGAGAGCTTTATAAAACAGACAAGGTAAAAATAATTTATGGAGGGAGCGTTGATGCAAAAAATGCATTAGAGTATGCGGAAGCAGGTATGGAGGGGTATATTATAGGAGGAATGTCCTTAAAACCCAAGGAATTTATTGCTATCTTAAATAATTTTTGTTAATATCAAGCAATGGAAAAAACGCTTTGTGAAGGTAATTTTTTTAATCCCACAAAAGGAAATATTTCTTTTAATCAAATGTTAGATGAAATTTTTTCTTATATTAAAGAAGAACCAAAATATGATTATGAAATAATTGTGGGTTGCGATTCATCTTCTTCAGAAGAGCCGTCTTTTCCTATCGCGATTGTTGTTTTAAGAAAAGGAGCAGGAGGTAGGTTTTTTCTTAAAAAAGTAAAATATCACAAACGCAAATTTTACAATCTTCATGAGAGAATTTTAGAAGAGGTCTGGCTTTCCTGTCGTTTAGCATTAGAACTACGGGATATAATCAATAAGAGAGTAAATAAAATGGTAAGCCCTTTGAAGTATGAGTTTGAATATATCCACGCTGATGTTGGATCTAGTGGCGCAACAAAAGATATGATAAGAGAAGTTGTCGGGCTAATTAAGGGTAATGGCTTTGAAGCAAAAATAAAACCAGAGGCGTATGTCGCCTCAATCGTGGCAGATAGGTTTAGTTAATAATTAATTTATAATAATTAACTTAAAAAATATGGAACAAGATTATCAACAAAGTGCGCCTGTCCAGGCGCCAGAGGCTGTCCACATATCTATGGAGCCCAAGAAGATAGGAGAGTTGTTCAAAGATACTTTTGCTGTTATTAAGGCAAGAATCGGACTGTTCTTCATCGCTGGCATTATTATGTTTGTAATAACATTTATAATCATAAGCGTATTTATCACAGGAACAGTCGGTCTTTTTATCTTTGGTGGTGTTGCTCGAAGCACATTAGTAATAGGATTATTAGCAATATTATTAGTTGTAATTTCTATTATTTTCCAATCCTGGCCATCTCTCATGATTCTTAATATTGCCAATGATGCTGAGAGGAGATTAAGGGTAAAAGATCTTCTAGTAAGAAGCTTCAAAAAAATACACTCTTTTATATGGATAGGATTTTTAGAGGGACTTGTTATTGGTGGCGGGTATCTGATACTTCTGATTTTTAGTTTGATATTTCTTGGAAGTTCTTTCGGTGGTATTCTGACTCTATTCCTGATGATAGGAGCATTTGCTTGGGCGATTATATCTGGGGTTTGGTTTGCTTTTTCGCCGATGGTCCTGGTTGCAGAGGGGTTAAGAGGAATCCAAGCCCTAAAGAGGAGTAAAAATTTGGTAGGTGGAAAATGGAGTATTGTTTTTTCTAGGTTTTTCTGTATGGGTTTCATCCTGGGTATCATAGGTTTCATAAGCAACGCAATCTTCGAAATGATCCCCGTTGTTGGACCGATACTTGGTATGTTGGCAAATTCATTCATAGCGTTTTTCATGTATGTGTATACCTTCGTTCTCTATAAAGATTTTAAGAGAATAAAACAACCAACGAGTTAAATTTATATTTTACTAAATGACTTCAGTTCAATTACGCAAGGAGTTTCTGGATTTTTTTGAAAAAAAAGGGCATACAATTGTTCCTTCTTCTTCATTAATTACTGATGACTTATCAGTTCTTTTTACTACTTCAGGGATGCAGCAATTTAAGCCATATTATTTAGGAGAAAAATCTCCTTATGGAAATAGGGCTTGCAGTATTCAAAAGTGTTTAAGAACTTCAGATATTGATGAAGTAGGGGATGAATCCCATCTGACTTTTTTCGAAATGCTTGGCAATTTTAGTTTTAATGATTATTTTAAGGAAGAAGCAATCTGTTGGGCGATTGAATTTTTGAAAGAAAAGTGCGGGATAGATGAAGAAAAATTGTGGTTCACCTTTTTTAAGGGAGAAAATGATTTATTAGAAGATAAAGAAAGCAAGGATATATTTTTACGCCTTGGCATTTCAGAAGAAAAAATCTTTGGTTTTGGAAAACAAGAGAATTTTTGGGGACCTACTGGAAACGAAGGACCATGCGGGCCCACTGCTGAAATTCATTATGACTTAACAGGTAAGTCCTGTAGTTTAGGTAAGGGCTGCAAGCCAAATTGTAAATGCAATCGCTTTATTGAGCTCTGGAATTTAGTTTTTAATGAATTTTATCAGAATAAAAAAGAAGAATTAAGCCACTTGAAACAAAAAGGAATTGATACTGGTTTGGGATTGGAGCGATTAGTTGCCGTTATGCAAAATAAAAGTTCTGTTTTTGAAACTGATTTGTTTGAGTCGCTTGGAAACTCAAGAATTTTAGCTGACCACATTAGGGCAATTGTTTTTTTAGCAGCAGAAGGGATTGTGCCGGAGAAAATAGGCAGAGGATACATTTTAAGGCGGCTTTTAAGAAAAGCAATCAGAGAAAATGGAGAAATAATTGATTTAGCAAAAAAGGTTATAGAAATGTATAAAGATATTTATTCAGAACTAAAAGCAAAAGAGACAGATATTTTAAATATTATTCAGAAAGAAATTCAGAGTTTTGGAAAAGCTTTGGAAGCAGGGAAAAAAGAGTATAATAAGATAAAGGGAGATATTACAGGTGCTTTAGTTTTTGAACTTTATTCAACCCATAGTATTCCATTGGAAACAACAATTGCATGGGCAAAAGAAGACAAGAAAGAAATTAAAAATATTGAAGATTTTTACAAACTTACCAAGGAACATCAGGAAATCTCCCGTGCAGGAGCAGAAAAAAAATTTGGCGGATTAGGCAAAGAAGCAAAAAGCGAAGAAGCGATAAAATTGCATACTGCGACTCATCTTTTGCATTCTGCTTTGCGTCAGATTTTGGGAAACAATGTTCAGCAAATGGGTTCAGATATTAATTCCGAACGATTAAGATTTGATTTTTCTTTTGACAGGAAATTGACTGTTCAGGAAATTAAACAGATAGAAGATTTGGTTAATCAAAAAATTAAACAGAATTTGGATGTTAAGTGCGAACAGATAAAGCTTGAAGAGGCAATAAAAAGCGGGGCTTTATCATTTTTTAAGGAAAAATATCCAGATAAAGTGAGCGTTTATTCTATAAATGATTTTTCAAAAGAAATTTGTGCTGGCCCTCACTCTAAAACAACAGGTCATCTGGGCGATTTTAAAATTTTAAAAGAGAAATCCTCCAGTGCCGGCATTAGGAGGATAAAAGCAATATTAAAATAACTAAATTATATTTATGGCTAAAACAAAAATATATGATATTATTCCTCCTAAAAAAAGGTCTCAATATTTGAAAAAGCAAAAAACAGAAGAGAAAAAAATACCTACTAAGATAAAAAAATATAGACCAAAAGGTCTTTCTAAGCGGAATACTGTTATAGTTTTAGTTGCGGTTTTCTTGGGCTTGGCTATTTATTGGGGCTTTTCTACAGCAAGTTCTGTTATTATTGAAATATGGCCTAGTGTTTTTCCAGTGGATTTTGTATCTACTGTTTCTTTTTCTACTGCAGAAAGTGATTTTGAATTACCTAAAATTGAGCTCTCAGCTCCTGTTATATCAGCAGAGCTCTTAGAAACAGAAAAAACATTTAGCATGGAGTTTCCTTCTTCAGCAGTAGAATCAAAAGAAAAAGCAACTGGCATAATTAAAGTTTATAGTAAGGCGTCTAGGAATATTACTTTAGTAGAAGGAACAAGATTTCTTTCTTCAAGCGAACCGACTCTCCAGTTTCATACTCAAAAAAGAATTACTGTTCCAGCAGGTGGCGAAATAGATGTTTCAGTAATTGCAAGCGAGGCAGGGGAAGATTATAATATTGAGCCATGCAGTTTTTCAATTCCAGGATTAAGAAATTCTTCTCCACCACAACTCTATTATGATGTCTTTGGAAAGTCGTTAGAATCAATGAGTGGCGGAAGCACTGAAGCAACAAAAAAGATTAGTCAAGAGGATGTAGATAGTGCCAGTGACCAGATACTTAAAATAGCTGAGCAGGAAGTAATTAGTTCATTAGGAGCGCAAGTTGGCAATGATTATAGGATATTAGACAAATCA
This sequence comes from Patescibacteria group bacterium, assembly GCA_018901715.1. Classification (GTDB taxonomy): domain Bacteria; phylum Patescibacteriota; class Minisyncoccia; order Minisyncoccales; family PEYH01; genus JAHIEL01. Next base: position 1,652 of record JAHIEL010000005.1, on the reverse strand, counting down.
GTTAAAATAGAAATTTTAAGCGAGGGCTTAGTTGATGCTACTATTGGCCAACAAAAAGATGGTTTTATTTATCAGATTACAGTTAAAGCAACTACACTGGGAGTTAAGAGTGAATATTTGAGAAAATTTGCGCAGAAATACTTATTAGCAAGCGTACCAGGAAATAAAAGTTTTCAGGAAGATAATTTTAATATAGAATTTCTACCTAGTACTTTTGCCACAGAGACAGACGAACAGGGAAATGTAATTGTTTCTGCTGACATTTCTATTTCAAGTAATATTTATAGTCAGGTTGATATTGAGTCCATTAAAGAGATAGCTAAAAATAGGAATAAGAAAAGTATTTCAAGGTATACAATTGAAATTTATCCAGAAATCAAAAGACAGCCCAGAATTTTATTCAGTCCGTTATGGGTCAGAAAATCAGGTCTTGTTTCAGAAAACATTGAAGTTAAGTTGAAATTTGATTAAGTTTGATTAAAATCTTGACTTCAAAAAACAATAATGTTATGCTAACAGACAATTCCAATGAATAACAAACAAGTTAATAGAATAGATGGCATAGTAGAAGAGGCGTTACCTAATATCAATTTTAGGGTGCGGCTTGAGAATGGGCATGAGGTGCTTGCTCACTTAGCAGGCAAATTAAGGATACACAGGATTAAAGTTTTGCCAGGCGATAAAGTGGTGCTGGAAATGACTAATCTAGAAGATAAGAGAGGCAGAATAGTTTATAGAGGTAAGTAAAAGAGCTCGTTAGCGAGTCCGCCCTGAAGCGGCGAGCTTACGAGGTCTTTACCCCGCTCTTTCTAGACCTTAAAAAACATTTGATGTTTATTTAGTCAGTAATAGGTCGGAAGAAATTGCTAAAATTTGAGCTTTAGAAAGAGCGGGGTGTAAGAAAAACTAAATTCACTGCGTTCATTAAGTATTTCTAACACATATGAAAGTAAGGCCGTCAGTTAAGAAAATTTGTAAAGATTGTAAAATAGTGCGTAGAAGCGGACGGATTTATGTTGTTTGTAAAAATCCTAAACATAAACAAAGACAAGGAAAGTGAAAGTGTTTCTTAATGAGCTCGCCACAGGCGCGCGAATTTAGAAACTCTTCACCCCGCCCTTTCTATATCTCAGAAATCATTCAATATTTATTTAGTCAGTAATAGGTCGGAAGAAATTGCTAAAATTTGAGCTTTAGAAAGAGCGGGGTGTAAGAATCTATAAATTCATAAATTAAAAATTTATTCATTAACAGTTTCTAACACATGGCAAGAATATCAGGGGTTAATTTACCCTCAGAAAAACATATAGAAATTGCGCTTACCCATGTTTACGGTATTGGGCGTTCTTTGAGTAATGTAATTTTGAAACAAGCAGATATTTTGCCCTCTAAAAAAACCAAGGACTTGGATAATACTGAACTAAAAAAAATACAAGATATTATTAACAATAGTTATAAAGTAGAAGGAGAAGCAAGGAGAGTAAAAATGATGACTATAAAAAGGTTGAAAGATATAGGCTCTTGGCGTGGAGATAGACATAAAAAAGGTCTTCCAGTCAGAGGCCAAACAACAAGAATAAATTCAAGAACAGTTAGAGGAAATGTGAGAAAAACAGCTGGCTCAGGAAGAAAAGGAGCTCCAGCACCGAAGT
>JAHIEL010000065.1 GCA_018901715.1 Patescibacteria group bacterium | reverse complement strand
GTTGGAACGATAACTCCTAATTCAGCACAAATTAATGTAGAGAAAACACTTACTGTTAGTGTCTCAGATAATATTAAGGTTGCTGGATGTAAATTATTTATTGATGGCTCTGACAAGGGCGCGATGACTCTCTCTTCCTCTTCTTGCCAAGCATGTATTGCTTACAAAAACTATACTTTTACTACCGCAAAAAATTATTCAGCATATGCAAAATGCTGGGATGAATCCGGGAATACAAAAAACGGTTCATTAATAAATATTATTGTCTCTTCGTCTACGACTGGTCCGGATTGCTCCGAGTTTAGGACTGACCTCTCGGAGAGCCCTCCCAGGTGCGAACAAGAATGCGGAGCAGACGGTTTATGCGATGAAGAGTTGCCCAATGCGGTTTATTCCTCAACTAATGATATTTGTTCTGCGTGCGATTCGTATTGTAGAAGCTATTTTGATCCTTCTACTGAAAAAGAATGTCTTTTATCAGTGTGCACGGTTCTGGGTTGGGACAACTCTAAATGCCTTTCACCCGGATCTACTAATTGGGTTCCATGCGACCCAACTCTTGGGTGGAAATGTTTCAACAAGCAAGAGGGTGATACAAGTTGTTTGGGGCAAAGTATTGACGAGGGAGGTTCAAATTTAATCTATGGTTATGTGGCTTGTGAAAAAGGAGAAACAGCTGTTGAGGGACAATGCAAGGCAAAGGATAATGAGGCCATAGAATCTAATGAGAGCCAAATAGCAATGATTCCTTTTCCGCGAATATTAAATAATTCTGTAACATTTAAACCCCGTAGCGCTTGGCACTGTAAATTTAAATCTGGTCTCATTTTCTCAGCAGAAGGTTGTGGGTGGGCCAAGTGTGAGAAAGGCGAAGTAGCAGGGATTAATGACATAAAAAAAATAGAGCTTAATATCCATACTAATTTCCTTAATATCTTTTGGCCGAAAGTATTCAGTAAAACCGTCTCTAATCAAAATACTATTACATGGGATGGAAAAAATAACAAAGGAGAAGAATTAAGTAATGGTCTTTATACATACGAAGTCATAATTACCTTATCTAATGGCAAAGAATATAGAACTAAAGATAAAATAAGAATACAAAGATAAACTGATTCAAATATTCCCCTCAACTTAAACAATATTTTAATATGTCTCAAGTCGCAAAAATTTTAACCCTCGCTTTGTTCTGCGGATGTTTCCTTGTTGCCAGCCAGGCATCAGCCGCATCTGCTGTCAAACCCATCTATTCAATGGCTGTTTCTGGCAATATTACTCTAAACAAAATAGATGGTTATGCGCGAATAATACTTACAGATGCTCAAGGAAAAGAATATTTGATGTACGAGGCAAGCGGACCTTTTGATTCAGGTTCTTTTTCTTTTGAAAATACTTGTGAAGAGACATGTGTTTTAAATGGAATTATTCCTAAAAAAGTTGATGTGGAAGTATTGGGCGCAGAAATCCATATTGACAAGCTTCTTATCATAGAAGATAGAACAGCTATGAACACGCAAGTGCAGACAATGGGTATGCAAACATACGCAGAGGCATTGGATCCTGTTCAAGAGGATGTAAAAATTGTGAAGATTAATCAATATATACAGAATAGCGGGATGAAATGGACAGCAGGAAAAACATCTGTGTCTGAATATTCTTACGAACAAAAAAAGGTGTTATTCGGTATACCAATAAATGAAGAACTATCAAACCTCCAAGGATTTGAATACTATACAGGAGGAGTTTTTGAAATAGCAGGAGCCAATGCCTCGCCGAAATCTGCATCAGCCTCTAATCTGCCGAGCTCCTTTGATTGGAGAGATAGGCATGGGGAAAATTGGATGACGCCTGTTAAAAATCAAAATGATCCTCAAGAATACGGCTCCTGCTGGGCATTCTCTTCTATAGGAACCGTCGAAGCTACTGCTAACCTCCATTTTAATCAACAATTAAATTTAGATCTCTCCGAGCAAGAGTTGGTTTCTTGTTTTCCTAGGTCTTGCGATGGCTTGATTCCAACAGAAAAACCTGCGCTTATTGAACATATTTCTTCAATAGGTCTAATACCTGAAACGTGTTTTCCATATACGGCGACTAACAGTCAATGTGAAAATAAATGCCAAGGATGGCAAAATTCAACATTAAAAATTAATAATGGAATTTATATAAACAACGATGAAAATGAAATAAAAAGGACATTAATAGCAGAAGGTCCTCTTTGGGCATCCTCAGTTTACGCAATACCTGGTCATGCTATGATTCTGTCGGGATATGATACGAATCCATACGATAACATTCCTATTTGGATATTTAAAAATAGCTGGGGATTAAATTGGGGAGAGCAAGGATATTTAAGAACCCCCTCATTAAGCGGTATTCTTATTCAACCGGAATTTGTTTATATTAAAATTTCTGATAACCAACCCAATTATTCCAATCTTAAAATAAATTGTGTTAATAAAGATGGTGACAACTACTGTAACTGGGGAATTTCAGAGACAAAGCCAGCCGTAGATTGCCCTTCTTCTTGCAGTGAAAATAAAAAGGACTGCGACGATTCAAATTCTAATCTGGGGCCTTTTGATTTGAATTATAATTGTATTCCTATTGGCGCAGGCTCTCCTGATAAAGAGCCCCCTTATGTAGGAAAAATCTTTGTAACGCCTCCAACAGAAACATTCTATAAATCAGGAACCTATGTCTTTAAAGTAGAAATTAAAGACAATCAAGGAATAAGTGGATGTGAATTTCTTGATAATGAATACCCAGTCGGCCAGATGATTCTTGATTCTCCTTATTGCAAACATTGTTACGCTGAAAAAGAATATTGGGTAGGTCTCACAGAGGGCCAAAAATCGTTATCCGCAAGATGTTGGGATAAAGCAGACAACTCTAGCGTGGGAGATGTTTTGGAAATCGAAATTCTGCCCACGGTCTCTCCTGTGGTGGGCACAATTTCTCCATCTGCTGCAATTATTAATCAATCTCAAAATTTCTTAGCTTCGGTCTCAGACGATATAGGCGTAACTAGATGTCAACTTAAAATTAACGATGCTAGTGGATTGATTGAAGTCGCGATAATGACACTGTCTGATTCTCCTTGTGTAAATTGCGCTGCTTCTCAATCTTATAGTTTCTCATCAGACGGCAACTATTCTATGCGCGCAACATGTTGGGACGGGGATAATAATATAACAGAAGGTCCTTTAGTAGAAATTCGAGTGTCCTCTTTTGGAGGAAATGGTGAATTATCTGTAGGAAAAATAACTCCGAGCACGGCGCAGTTAAATGTAAGAAAAAGATTCTCTACAATGGTTTCAGATGATGGCGAAGTTTTGGCTTGCGCTCTAAAAATTAATAATACGCCTGTTGAGTATATGAATTTTTCCGAGTCG
>JAHIEL010000064.1 GCA_018901715.1 Patescibacteria group bacterium | reverse complement strand
TAAGATTAAAATAAACAAAGCAAAAACAGGCACAAGAATTGAAACAGACAAATATGAAAGAGACAAGGCAAGCGACTTTGTTTTGTGGAAAGCGAAGAAACCGGATGAGCCAAGCTGGAAATCTCCATGGGGCGAAGGCAGGCCGGGCTGGCACATTGAATGTTCGGCAATGACTAAAAAATATTTAGCAGAACAAATTGACATTCATGCAGGAGCAGAAGATTTAAAATTCCCTCATCACGAGAATGAGATAGCTCAAAGCGAGGCAATTGCCAAGAAAAAGCCATTTGTTAAATACTGGCTCCATGCGGGACTTTTAAATATAAAAGGAACAAAGATGTCTAAGTCCCTTAAAAACTTTATTATTATTTCAGATGTTCTTAAAAAATGGGATATGCGGACTATTAGAATGTTTGTGGCTTCAAGCCATTATAAATCTAACTTAGATTGGAAAAATTTATATCTTTTAAATTCTAAAGAATCATTAAGAAGAATTGACGAATTTGTCTTAAGATTAAAAAAAGTTAAAAACGAAAAAGGAGGCGAAAAGATTATAAAAGAACTTGAAAAAAGCAAAAAAGATTTCGAAAGCGCGATGGATGATGACTTTAACACTCCGAGAGCGATTGCTTCTATTTTTATTATGATAAAAGAATTTAATGCTGAACTGGATAAAAGCAAAATCTCGCAAGCTCAAGCAAAAGAAATTCTTAATTTTTTAAAACAAATTGATAAAATCTTTAATTTCTTGATTTCTGAAAAAAAAGAAAAAATCCCTCAAGAAATAAAGGAATTAGCTAAAAAGCGAGAAACATATAGAAAAGAGAAAAAATGGCAACAGGCAGATGAAATAAGAAAAGAAATTGAGGCGTTAGGGTTTGGAATAAAAGATAATACTAGTAATACTCTTATAAATAAAAATAACTACATTATATAAAAAACGGGCGGAGAACAAGTCGCTACTCTCCGCCGCACCTATTCCTCTATCTTCATCAAGGAATCGGGAATATTAATATCCTCCTCCCTGATCCAATCCCAGAGTCCCTGATCTTTAAGCACTTTGGCTGCAGACTCTGCATTGCTCTTGAGTGCAAAAATGATCAGGATTTCAGCGTTTACAATCTGATGTAGCACATCCTGCGAGTCTCCGCTAGTTCTCTCGGCTATGAGTTCGCCCGCCGTTATGTAACAACGCCTCAAGATCTCCGACCCTAATGGCGTACGAGCCCTAAAAGTGCTTATTATCCTGAACTCTGGACGACCATCATTATCAACTGCGACATATTTCCTATGAAACTCGAAGTGGTCCATGTTTCCCTCCCTGTATTGGTCTAACTATGTTTAACAGAGAATTGTCTATGTGTCAAGAAAAGTGGATTAACTGTGAATAAAAAATAGAAAAAACCAGAAAAACCCCTAAAAACAGCAGATTTGACAGGTTAAGAAAAAAGATTAGAATAGAAAGTAATGGCAGATACATCTTACAACAAAACAAAAATGCCTCCGCAGCATCTTGAGGCAGAGAAATCACTTTTAGGTAGTTTGATGATTGACAGAAACGCAATAATTAAAGTCGCGGATTTTTTACAGCCCCGCGATTTTTACAATTCTAATCATCAAAAAATATATCAAGCAATGCACGATCTCTTTGACAGAAACCAATCAGTTGACATACTTTCGGTTTCCAGCCGGATTCAGGAGAGAAAAGAGTTAGATGCAGTAGGGGGCAAGGGCTATTTAGCAGAGCTTGTTAATTCAGTTCCCAATGCTCTGCATATTTTGGATTATGCAAAAATAGTTCAAAGAAAAAGAATTTTAAGAGACCTTATTCAATGCTCATACGATATAGGAGAAATGGGTTATGATGAAAAAGAAGATGTAGATACGCTATTAGACAAAGCAGAAAGCAAAATCTTTTCCATTGCCCAGCACTCACTCTCACAACAATTTACTCCTTTAAAAAATGAGTTAGAAGCTGCTTTTGAAAGGATTGATAAGCTTTCAAAACAAAAAGGTATTCCAAGAGGAGTTCCTACTGGATTCAAGGCCTTAGATAATATCTTGTCAGGATTTCAAAAGTCAGACCTGATAATTCTTGCTGCCAGACCTTCTATTGGTAAAAGTGGCTTGGCATTAGATATTGCCAGAAATATAGCAGTTAATCATAAAAAACCAGTTGGTATTTTTAGTTTAGAAATGTCCAAAGACCAAGTAATTGATCGCCTGATTGCCAGCCAATCAAATACTGACTTATGGAAATTAAGAACTGGAATGCTTTCAGGTGAAGGTGAGAATAACGATTTTGAAAGAATCCAGCATGCTTTGGGTGTTTTGTCCGAAGCCCCAATATTTATAGACGACACAGCAGGAGCTAATATAATGCAGATGAGAGCAATGTCCAGACGACTTCAAGCACAATATGATTTAGGCCTTATTGTTATTGATTATCTTCAATTAATGGAGCCAAGAAACTCTAATATCGGATTAGTTGACCAAATGACGGAAATCTCCCGCTCTTTAAAGGGTTTGGCCAAAGAACTAAATATTCCGGTCTTAGCC
>JAHIEL010000063.1 GCA_018901715.1 Patescibacteria group bacterium | reverse complement strand
TTCCGCGGTCTTATCAGAAGAGCCATCATTAACAACAATAATCTCATCTAAAAACTCGCACCCTTTGGCTGCTTTTATAATATTAACAATCGTCTTCTCTTCATTATGCGCTGGTATAATAACTGCAGTTTTCATAAAAAACTAAATCAAAATATCTTTTACTTTTTTCAAAAAATCTTCTGCTATTTCTACTAAACTCTCTGTGCTCTCTTTGTTAAACTCGCTATAATAATCTGCTCCTTCACGCAGAGTTTTTGCTCTCTGAAGGGCCTCAATGAAATCGTGCCCGATCAATCCTTTATCAATATAAAGAGTGCGAATTGCCTCAATCAAGCAATAATGACTCTTCTCCCGATAATTCTTATTATAAAGCAACGCCCTGGCAGAATGAAACATTGAATAATATGTCTGGATAGTGGCCCATTTATAATTCTTGTTTTGAAAACTTTCTTTAGCTGATTTAAAATCAAGCTCAGCACCTTCCATCTCTTTACCAACTAAAAATCGGCCTCTGGAAAATTCTCGAATTTTACCTCTTTCTAAACACTTTTCAAAATTTAGATTAATCATATTTCTCTAAAATTACAATGCCCCTGCCTATCTCTTGACATAAAACAGGATTCTTTTTTTCCATAGACACAAGCTCTGCAGGGGTCTTAACGATTGCTTGGACTGATTTAATCTTAGAAAAAATTTCCACAACTTCCTGTTTATCGTGAGCCAAAACAAATAGATCTATATCGCTATCAATATAATTCTCTCCTCTAGCCGCAGACCCAAAGATAATCACCTGATTAACTGCATTTATGTTTCCCAATTTCTTGAGTAATGAAGAAAGCTTAACAATATTTTCAATCACCTTAAATTGCTTTACTAATGGCCTATTATGATTTATCTGATAAAGATAGGTCTTCCCCTTTACCTCTTTTTCAACAAAATTCGCTCTGACTAATGAACTTAGAGCAAGGTTCACTCCTGACTTGCTCAATTTAGTATCTTTAATAATTTCAGAAGCCATTAAGCCCTTCATCGGATTTTTAGCTAAAAATCTTAAAACCTTCTGCTGATTTGTGCTGAAAAAAACATTCTCTATGGAATTGTTCATTTTTTTGTTCATATGTCCATTATATTAGACGAGAGAAATATGTCAAGCGCATAGAAATTAAAACGCGGAGATTATTGGATGAAATTCGAACTTATTTCCAACAAAATTCTGACGCTGATTCCTGACTGCCGCCCGCACGGAGCGCGGGTGGCAGCTGGTGGCAACTAAACCCCGTAAGATTATTCCATCCCCCTAATTTGTGCCTGCCTGCTAAATTGGACGAACCGAAAAATCTTTTGATAAAAAGAGAATGAAAGATATCTGTTATTGCTTAATCTTAATCGGCCACGTCAAAAGAAATCCCTCTCCTAATTCACCTTTTCCTCCTCGATAGAAATTCAAAGTGTTTCCTTCTTTGCCAACTTCCGATGGTTGATAACTAACTTCCGCCCTGAAATCACACCATACACCTGTAGACCAATCACAATTTCCATTAATAATGGTAGCATAAGTAGAATCTATCAATCTGCTTTCGTCATCTTTCGGGTGTCCATAGGGATAATCTTGGCCCCAAAGTGCAACCCGGAATTTGCCATCAACAAAAATACCTTTCGCCTTCCCAGTGATAACCATTGGGCTTATAACCTCTTGATTATGAAGTGGCGAAGATATTTGTAAATATTCATGCCCAGCAGGTGACTGTTCTCCAACCACAAGAAACTCATAGATTAATTTTTCCCCAAATCGTTCATCTCTTTGATAAAACTCAATTATCCAATTATTATCTTTTAATTCTTCTGAAGAAATCGAAAGCTCTACCTCAAAATCACACCAATCCCCAGACATCCAATCACCTGTCTTGGCCCAAGCCATAGCTTCAGCTATGGGTGGAAATTTAACGAAAACACCATTATCTTCATCCCATTTGGCCCCTCCCGCTCTCAATCTAATAATGAATTCACCTTCACTAAAAATTCGACGAGCCCTGCCAGATACCTTAATGGGGGTCGTAACTTTTTCCAACGGTTGGGGGGTATTTACGACAATTAAAGAGTCACCCGTGATAGAGAAATAATCTTTACTTCTACCGACTAATGGCCGATTCTCTTCAGGATAAACTTCAACTTTGTATTTGCTATCAGTTCGTTCTGAGGTTACAGTCCATTTATAGACACCAGAGAGAGCCGCTGGAACATTTGTAGCAATATGTTTTACATATGTTTTCTCATTCGGTGTTGTCACTTGCAACCCAACACTTAAAGGTTCATCACCGATATAATTTTCCCAACTCACCTCATAAGTTTTCCCAATTTCTAATTTTTCTCCTCCTTTCGGAAATAATACTCTAATAATTTCTTCCTCGCTTGGGATATATGCCCCTTGTTCTCCTGGTGGTAGAATTGTTAGAGGTTTTTCAATTAACGCAAAATAACTTACTACACCAATAATAACAACGACACCAATCCCTAAAATTATTTTTATTGTTTTCTTCATAGTAACAATCGTAATTTAATGATTTTAACGCTTCCGACCTTTTCTATTGCGATAAGCCAACACTCTGCAAAAATCAAGATAAAAAAATAAAAGCGATTATATTTTTCGTTGTTCACGCATGAGATAACAGGATGAGCACAATATCTTAATCAAAGATTTTTCGGCTCTCTAACTTTTTAAAACATACGTGTAATACATATATAAGGGAATCTATGTTCAGCTATAAAACACATTGGACTTATGGGCGTCCACAAACTACTTCGAGTTTATGACTCGCCCTGAACCCCATGTGGTTCAGGGCGGTAGAGGTGGGATTCGAACCCACGGGACCCGTTAGAGTCACGGCTTTCCAAGCCGCTCGATTAAACCACTCTCGCACTCTACCTTATGTTCTCATCCCTCGCAGAGCTTTAATCCGTTCCTCCACTGGCGGATGAGTTGAATACAATCTTGTGAACCAACTTTTTGCCTGTTTGCCGCGAAAAGGATTAACAATATATAAGTGAGCTGTGGCATTATTGGCTTTTCTCATTTGGTCCGGATCATTAGCGATTTTTTCAAGAGCT
>JAHIEL010000062.1 GCA_018901715.1 Patescibacteria group bacterium | reverse complement strand
GAAACAGAGTGCTTCTTTATGGGATAAAGTATTGGATTTTTTCAGACAATTATCCTCGCGGGATTAGTATAAAGGTAATATATAACCCCGCCCATTATGCGAGGGTAGCACAATGGTAATGCGCTTGCTTCCCAAGCAAGACACGCGGGTTCGATTCCCGTCTCTCGCTCCAAAATGGGCGGGGTTAGGACGCTAGTTCCCTGCCCGCAGTGCTACAGCGTTGCAGGCGGGGATTCCCGCATCCCGCTCGCCGATGTAGCTCAGTAGGTAGAGCAACTCTTTCGTAAAGAGTAGGTCATCGGTTCGAATCCGATCATCGGCTTATGCAAGAATCAATTAACATAAAAGAAATAAAAGATAAACTCCATCACTTGATGGACTGTCTTTGATTTAGAAAAGAAGAAAAAAGAATTAAAAAACATAGAAGAAAAGCTTTTTAAAAGCGATTGGCAGGATAAAGAAAAAATGATTGAAATGAATCAAAGATTTGCTAGTTTGCAAGAGGAAATAGATGGCTGGGAGGAATTAGAAAAAGAAGCCAAGGACTTAGAGGACTTAGTTGAATTAGGAGAAAAGAATGTTCCATTTGATGAATTACTTAAAAAAATAGATAATAAGAAGATTAAAGTTTTTTTATCTGGAAAGTTTGATAGGAATAACGCAATTTTAACAATTGTTTCTGGAGCAGGAGGTAGGGATGCCCAGGATTGGGCTGCTATTCTTTTAAGAATGTACGAGCGATACTGCGAAAGAAAAGGATTTAAGGCAAGAGTTTTATCACAGAGTTTTGGAGAGCCGGGTCCTGAATCAAGAATTGGAATAAAAGAAGCGGTTTTAGAAATAAAAGGCAAAATGGTTTACGGTTTGCTTAGAAGAGAATCAGGAGTTCACCGACTAGTCCGTTTGTCACCTTTTTCCTCTAAAAATTTAAGACACACTTCATTCGCTTTAGTTGATGTCTTGCCTGAATTATCTGATAAGTCCGTGGATGTAGAAATAAAAGAAGACGATTTAAGGGTAGATACTTATAGAGCAAGCGGTCCTGGTGGTCAGCATGTTAATAAAAGAGATAGTGCTGTGAGGATTACACATTTGCCAACTAAAACAGTGGTTTCCTGCCAAGCAGAAAGAACCCAAGGCACGAATAGGAAAACAGCAATGGAAATGTTAAAATCAAAACTAACGCAATTAAAAGAAAGGGAAGCAAAAAAAGAAATGAGAGACATTAAAGGAAAAGAAGTTAAAGTGGAATGGGGGAGTCAAATAAGGTCATATGTTTTATACCCGTACAAAATGGTTAAAGACCACAGGACGAAAGAGGAAACCGCTCAAGTAGATGATGTTTTAGACGGGGATTTAGACGCTTTTATAAAAGCTGAAATTGAAATATCTTAACTATGATAGTTTTTGAAAACATTAGTAAAATTTATCCGCCCGACAGTGTGGCGCTGGAAAATATAAGTTTTAGAGTTGGCAAAGGGGAATTTGTCTCTATTGTTGGCAAATCCGGAGCTGGCAAGAGCACCTTGATAAAGCTTCTTTTAAGAGAAGAGGAGCCAAGTCAAGGGAAAATTTATTTTGATGATTACGACATTTTAGATATTAAGATATCTCATCTTCCATATTATCGGCAGAGAATTGGAGCAGTGTTTCAGGATTATCGACTTTTGAATAATAAGACGGTTTATGAAAATGTAGCTTATGCAATGGAAGTAATGGGAGGCACTGATTATGAGATTCAAAGAGATGTGCCACAGCTTTTAGGCATTGTTGGTTTAGAAGACAAATTTGGTAATTTCCCAAGAGAAATATCTGGCGGGGAGAAACAGAGAACTGCTATTGCCAGGGCATTAGCTATGAGGCCGGATGTGATAGTTGCAGATGAGCCCACTGGTAATTTAGACCCATATCACAGCAAAGAAATAATAGATTTATTGGAAAAGATTAATGAAATGGGCACGACAGTTATCCTTTGTACTCACGACAAAGAAGTAATTAATAGCTTGAAAAGAAGAGTTATTACTTTTGACCAAGGCGAATTAGTGCGCGACGAAGAAAAAGGAAGATTTATACTTTAATTATGTTTACCTACATCAGAAGAATAATCCGTTTCGGTTGGCAAAGCTTTTTAAGAGAAGGCAGTTTAAATTTGGCAACAATTTTTGTTATTATTGTTACTATTAGCTTATTCACCTTTCTTTTCGCGAGTCAGGGGATTGTTGAGCATTTGATTGACGGAATAAAAGACAAGATTGACATAAGTGTATATCTTAATCCTGAATCAAGTCAGGATGAGATAATTGATGCGCGAGATCGCTTATCAGAATTGCCAGCAGTTAAAAGCGTGACTTTTTTATCAAATGACGAGGTATTAGAGGAGTTTAGAAAAAGACATGTAAACGACCCTGTTATTTTGGAGTCGTTAGAAGTAGTTGGCTCAAATCCTTTTTATGCTTCTTTGAATATTAGAGCGCAAAACACTAATGAATACGCTTCAATTCTAACGCTTTTAAACTCTGCTACTTTTGAAGATGTTGTTTATAAAGTTGATTATTTAGAAAAGAAGACGGTTATTGATAAGCTTTCCGCTTTTATAGATAATATAAACAGCGTTGGTCTTGTTTCGGCTATTATTCTTGCCATTGTATCAGTTTTGGTTGCTTTTAATACTATTAGAGTAGCGATTTACGACGCAAGCAGAGAGATTTCTATTATGCGGCTGGTTGGTTCGCCTAACAAATTTATCAGGGGACCATTTATTGTGCAGGGGATTATTAATGGAACTATCGCAGCAATTGCCTCTTGCTTATTATTTTTATTGGTTGTAAATATTTTAGATGCGAGAATAAATGATATGACTAATGGTTTTGATTTAAAACAATGGTGGGTATCTAATCTTAGTATGATTATTGTAATCCAGCTTGCCTCAGGCATTGCTCTCGGGTCAGTATCCAGCTTGATTGCTATAAGAAAATATCTTAAGGTGTAAGAACTTCGCATTATAATCAAGGCAATTAACTCGGGGAAGTAGGACTTCCCCGAGTTATTGAAAAATCCGCCGAGAAACGATCTCGGCAGAACTTCTCGGCAGAATTACTATTTTCGGAGGTCGTCTAATGGTAGGACACCAGGTTCTGGCCCTGGTAATTGGGGTTCGAATCCCTGCCTCCGAACACTTCGGTAAACTCAGCATAAACACTTCGGTAAACTCAGCGTTATACTTAGCGCATTCAGACTAGCGCGAGATGGGTTCAGATTATTATTTTAATTAAATATTAATATATGAAAACAAAAAATAAAATCATTATTCTAGTATTTATATTAATTATTTTAATAATGGGAATAATTATTTTTCTAGAAGATTTTGAATATGACAAACATGGTAATGGATGGAATGTCAGTCCCGCATTTGGAATAACAGAATTTTTGTATAGAAAAATGTGTATCATCCAGAATGGGAGAGGAGTTAACCTCGGACTTTCTGCTCATTTTTACTGTGATTTTGCATTTGAAGATGCTGGTAAAGAATGCATCAACCATGAACAATGCAGAGGAAGGTGTACTATGGGCAAAGAAGATGCCGAAATTTATTGCCCCGACTATGCAAGTGCAATTTTTATTACAGAGCCTAATTGTGAGAATGCTAAAGGAATATGCTCAAAGTACCCTAGTCACGGATTCGGTGAGTTTATTTTAGTTAACAATGGGTTTGTGACTAGAAGCCTTTTTAAATATGATTAAATTGTGAAAATGTAGATGTTTGACATCTACACCATTTACATATAATCGAATCGAGATAAAAAATCGTCAAAAGGGCGTTTTTTCATTTATGGATTAAGTTTGGCAAAATAATCCTGAAAGTTTTATTAAGTTTTAATTCGGGAGCTGAGTAGAGATGTTTTACATAATATAGAATCCAATCCGCCAAAACATTGTTTATTTGATTAATCTTTGCAGTTCCTTAATAAACTCATTAAATAATTTTTTTTCCGGCACTTTTTTAATAATTTCGCCCTTTTCAATAATTAAGCCGACTTTTTTCCCTCCCACGATTGCTAAATCCGCTTCTCTCGCCTCACCCACACCGTTGACCACGCAACCCATCACGGCCAAATGTATGTCTTTATCGATTGACTGAGTGGCTTTTTCTACCTTTTCCACTATTTTTACTAAATCAATTTCGGTTCTGCCGCAAGTCGGGCAACTAGTAATTGTCACGCCTCTCTTTCTTATTTTCAAAGATTTCAAAATCTCCCAGGCGACCATAACTTCTTCTTCTGGTGGAGCGCTTAAAGAAACCCTTAAAGTATCGCCGATTCCCTCCTCAAGCAAAATACCTAGGCCGATAGCTGACATCACTGTGCCACGAAAAGCTGTTCCTGCCTCGGTGATACCAAGATGTAAAGGATAATTAACTTTTTGGGACAGCAGTCGGTAAGCAGCTACCGTCCTTTCGATATCAGAAGCTTTCAAAGAAACGATGATGTCTTGAAAATTGTATTTTTCCAAAATTTTAATGTGTCTCATAGCTGATTCCACCATTGCCTCAGCAGTTGCCTTACCGCCATATTTAAAAAGTAGATCTTTTTCTAGAGAGCCGGCGTTAACGCCAATCCGAATCGGGATTTTCTTTTTTTGGGCGGCCAAAATCACGGCTTTAATTCTTTCTTCATTGCCAATGTTGCCGGGATTAATTCTTAACTTATCAATATTCTGATTAATTGCTTCCAAAGCTAGTTCAGCCGAAAAATGAATATCTGCAACCAAGGGAAGATTAATTTGTCTTTTGATTTGACCCAACGCTTGGGCGGCTTTCATATCAGGAATGGCTACTCTAATTATCTCGCAGCCAATCTTTTCTAGTTTTTTAATTTGCTTGACTGTAGTATTGATGTCTCGGGTGTCTGTTTTAGTCATTGACTGAACTAAAATCGGGGCATCGCCACCGATAAAAATATTACCCACTTTAATTTTCTTTGTTTTTTTTCTTTGAATCATAAGTTTTTAATTTTTTTACTACCTTGTTGATTATCCAATCAGGAGTTGAAGCGCCCGCGCCAATGCCTACATTTTTTATATTCTCAAACCATTCTCTTTTTAAATCTTTAGCTGTTTTCACAAAAAAAGTTCTGGGATTAATTTTTGAGCTAATTTGATAAAGCCGTTTGGTGTTGGCGCTGGTGGTCGAACCAATAATCAAAACCGCATCAACTTTTTTAGCTAATTTTCTTATTTCTGCCTGCCTTTTAAAACTTGCACTACAAACAGTATTAAAAATCTCAATTTGAGGAATCTTTTTTTTAGCAATTTTTCCAATTTCTTTAAATTTTTCGAAATTTTGGGTTGTCTGGACGACCAATCCATATCTTTTATTTTTCTTGGGTTTAAATTTTAATAATTCTTCTTTGGAACAAAAAACAATCGCTTTTTCTTTAGTAGCGCCCTTAATCCCTAAAACTTCTTGATGGTTAATATCGCCGAAAATCAACACTTGTCTGCTTTCTCTTTCTAGTAATTCAGCCGTCTTTTGAACTCGAGCGACGATTGGGCAAGTTGTATCCAATAAGTCTAGTCCTCGCCTTCTTATTAATTTGTTTTTAATCTTTTGGGGAAGACCGTGGGCGCTGATAATCAAAGTGCCTTCTTTTATCTTTTCTAAATCATTAACGATTTTGATACCTTTTTTTCTTAATCTTTCAGTTACTTCTTCATTATGAACTAAGGGGCCATACATTTTTATCGGTTTTTTCATCTTTGACAGATTATTTTCTATCATTTTCAAAGCCCTTCTAACTCCAAAACAAAAACCAATTTCTTTGGCAAAAATAAGCTTCATAGCTTTAAAGATTTTTTTATAAAATCTAAATCTTCAGGATAAGTGATTTTTATATTCTTAGAATTAGTAGGGACGATTTTTACTTTTTTACCCAATCTTTCTACTAACATCACATCATCTGTCCCTTGGAAATTATCGATAAAAGCCTTCTCAAAAGCTCTTTTAGCTAAATCAAACTCCATGACTTGAGGTGTTTGGGCTAAATAAATGCTTTCTCGGGAAATAGTTTTTTCAACAAATCCCTTCTTGTCGGCCTTTTTAATGGTGTCTCTGGCTGGCTGAGCCAAAACCGCAGCTTTGTTTTTTTTCGCTGCTCTAATTATTTCAAAAATTTCCTCCTTTGATACTAAAGGATTACAACCATTGTGAAATAAAATTATATCACCGGATTTGGCACCTAATTTTTCTGCTTCCTTTAAGCCGTTAAAGGCCGATCCTTGTCTGGTCTTATTCCCTTCAACTAAAGCGACAATCTTTTTGAACCGGTATTTTTTAATTAGATTAGAAAATTTTTTAAAATCAGATTTCCGGATAATTATTATGATTTTTTTAATTTTGGGGTGTTTTTCAAAAATTGAAATAGTGTAAAAGATTAAAGGCTTTCCCTTGATTAGGTAAAAAATTTTATTAATTCCTTTTACTCGCCGGCTTTGGCCGGCGGCTAAAATGATAACGATATTCATTTTAATTTATCCCTTACACAATCTTTGACCATTAGAATTTTTCTCAGGCTTGGGTTAAAAATTGGCTTGTGGGTTTTTAGAATTTTTTCAATAATTTTTGGGATATCACAAAAAATTATTTTATCTTCCAAAAACATCTCTACCGCTATTTCGTCAGCAAAATTTATAGCAGCGGGCATGGTCCCCCCAATTTTCCCCGCGAGATAAGCATAATTTAGACAAGGAAAAGTTTTTATATCCGGTTTTTGGAAAGATAAATTTTTGATTTCAGCTAAATCTAAATTTTTCCAAGGATTTTTTGGTCGCTGAGGATAAAAAAGGGCGTATTGAATAGGCAATTTCATGTCCGGTCGAGAAAGCAAAGCTTTTATAGTTCCGTCATTAAACTCCACCATTGAGTGAATGACCCCTTCGGGGTGGATAAGAACTTCAATTTTTTCAAGGGGAAGACCAAAGAGATAGTGAGCTTCAAGTACTTCAAATCCTTTATTCATTAAAGTTGCCGAATCAACAGCAATTTTGGGGCCCATTTTCCAAACCGGATGAGAAAGGACCTGCTCTTTTTTAACTTTCTTCAAGTCCTCTTTCCCCCAATTTCTAAAAGGTCCTCCCGAGCAAGTCAGAATAATTTTTTTAACCGTTCTTTTATCTTCTCCTTGAAGGCACTGGAAAATAGCTGAGTGTTCTGAGTCAAGAGGAAGGAGTTGAATTTTATATTTTTTAAAAGCTTTATTTATCAAGGGACCAGCTGCCACCAAAACTTCTTTGGTTGCCAAGAAGATTCTTTTTTTCTTTTCAATAGCCTTTAAAGTGGCTCCTAAAGCCACCGTTCCCGGAATAGCCACCACTACACTATCCACCCAAGGATAACTGACTAACTTTTCAAGAGATTTTTGGCCATTTTCCTCAAGAACAACCACCCTTGGTTTAAACTCCTTTATTTGAGAAGTTAGTTCGCTTGTCTTATCTTTAGCAGCAATACCTACTACTTCGTACTTTCTCGGATGAGCTCTTATTACTTCTAAAACTTGTTTACCAACCGAACCAGTTGAGCCTAAAATAACAATGTTTTTCATAAAATTTTAATTGCTTCTTTTTGCGGATGGCAAATAAAAATATCGCCGTTAAATTGAGAATAACCTTTGGCAATTTTTTTGACCAGT
>JAHIEL010000061.1 GCA_018901715.1 Patescibacteria group bacterium | reverse complement strand
GCAGATTAGGGCACAGCTATCTGGTTCTTTATTAGGCATTGTATCTCAACGATTATTACCGAAAGTTGGCGGGGGGTTGATACCAGCAGCAGAAATTATTTTTAATAATTCAGCTATTGCTAATTTGATAAGAGAAAATAAAATTCACGAAATACCAGTTGTTATAGAAACATCATCAGAAGAAGGTATGATTTCTTTAAATAAATCATTGGCTCAATTGGTAAGCGATGGATTAGTAGAAAGAGAGGTGGCTTTTCGCTATTCTTTGAACTTAGACGGACTTAAGGTATTATTAAAGAGTAAGTATTACTAAAAAATTTCCTCCGCCCCCGTCCTTATAAGAAAAAATCATTGATAATTAATCATTGATAATTAAAGAAAAAGAAAGAAAGGGCGGGGAAATTTTAAATAAAAATGAAGTATAATTATCAAGCGAGAACAAAAGATGGCTTAATACAGGTAGGAGTGATAGAGGTCTCTTCTAAAAAAGAGGCGATAGGACTTCTTCAAAAAGAGGGTCTTTATGTTACTCACTTGGAGCAAAGAGAAGTCAAGCCATTTTATTTTAGACAAGTTGAGTTTTTTAGTAGGGCAAGGAGAAAAGATATAATGATTTTTTGCCGTCAACTTTCTTTGATGCTTAAATCAGGTGTTAGTTTAGTGGATTCGCTTAAGTCCTTAGCAGTGCAAACTAATAAACCAATTTTTAGAGATGAGATAAGTCAAATTTCTGAAGATGTTGAGGGTGGTGTTTATTTTTCAGAGGCCTTGGCAAAATATCCAGGCATCTTCTCAAACTTTTTTATTAATATGATTAAATCAGGAGAGGCGTCTGGTAAGCTTTCAGACAGTTTAAATTATTTGGCAGAACATTTGGAAAGAGAATATACTTTAATTAATAAAATAAAAAGTGGGATGACTTATCCTGCTTTTATTTTAGTAGTTTTTCTTGGCATGGCAGCTATGGGAATATTTTTCGTTTTGCCCTCTTTCAAAGAAACACTTGAGTCGCTTGATGTTGAACTTCCTTTATTAACTAGAATAGTTTTAAGCTCTGGAGATATAATTAAGCAATGGTGGCTAGTCGGGCTTATAGTGTTTGTTCTTCTTGGAATTGGATTGTGGCGTTATTTTAAAACAGAAGAGGGCAAGGATGTTATTGGCAGAATTTCTCTTAAATTACCAATTATCGGAAAGCTTGCCAAAAAAACCCATTTGGCTAGATTTACAGAAAATCTTTCTACTTTAATTTTAGCTGGTCTTCCTATAACCCAAGCATTGGACATAGTGAGCAACACCACTGGCAATAGTATTTATCAAAAAATTATTGAAAAGACGCAAGAAGGGGTGAGAAGAGGAGAAACAATGAGTTCAATTTTAGAGCAATATCCTAAATATGTGCCTGCGCTAGTTACTCAAATGATAAAAGTAGGAGAAAGAACCGGTCAGTTAGACGAAGCGCTCTTAAATGTTGCTAATTTTTATCAGGAAGAAGTAAATCGGGGCATTGATGGTTTGGTTGAGATTATTGAACCAATTTTAATTGTGGTCTTGGGTGGATTAGTTGCCTTTCTAATGATTTCTATTATTGTTCCTGTTTATAAAGGTATGTCCAGCTTTGGCTTTTAGTTATAAGTTATGCACATCTTGTGTTGATAAAACTAATTATTTAGATTAAAATATACTAAAGAATTAAAAAATAATTAAAAGGTCGGGAATGTAATTAAAATATTACAAGAATATGAAAAACAAAAAAGGTTTTACTTTAATTGAATTATTGGTAGTAATCGCAATTATTGGTATTTTAGCTGCCATTGTTTTGGTCTCTTTAAGAGGAGCTCCAGGCAAGGCAAAAGATGCACGCATTCAATCAGCTTTAAATCAGGCAAGGACTCACGCAGAAATGATTTGGGTGGACGACTCAACTTACGGAGCATTGTGTGATGTTGCTAATACGCTTAATGACGGGACAGGCAACTATATGACAGAATTAGGTGCCTTAGAAAATGATATTTATGCCCAGCAAAGTGTTAATAGTGTGCAATGTTTTGCTGATGTTGATTCTTATTGCATTAGTGCTGGTTTAGCAAGCGATGCTACCACTTATTTCTGCATTGATAGCGCTGGGAATGTAGTTAATAAGGCTACCATTTGCATTAACTCAAACTCTACTTGTGTCCTGGCGCCATAATTATTAATTGATTTACTAATTGATAATGAAATCTTCTAATGACAGACAAAAAGGTTTTACTTTGGTAGAACTATTAATAGTGATAGCTATTATTGGCATTCTAGCTACTATTGTGGTTGTTTCTTTAAGGCAAGCATCTGACAGAAGCAGAAACGCAAAAATAATAACAAATGTGGTTCAAATACGAAAGATAGCAGAGCAAATATATGTGGAGGAATTAAGCGGTTATGTTAATTTATGTGAAAATGATTTAACACTTAAATCAAGCTATAATCCTGACTTAGGATTACTCCAGACAGATATTGAAATATATGCTGGAATAGGTGCTATTTCCTGCTTTGCTAATGCTAATTCTTATTGCGTGAGCGTATCTTTAAGAACTGCTGGCAGATATTTTTGCGTGGATGACGAGGGTAGTAGCGTTGAGGTCACTGGAAATCCATGTTTGTCATCAGCTGATAATACTTGTCAGTAAGGGCTTGATATTAATATGGCGCCTAACCTTCTATTAATCTACTATTAAAACTTTTCGTTAATTGATAAGTTGCAATACTCATAAAATCAAAAACCCTTTATCTTAAAGGGTTTTTGAATTATAATGAGTGCAGATGTTAAATATCTACATAAAAATCCGCCGAGATCATTTCTCGGCAGATAACATATATAATAATCTTTATTATAGTGGCATTTTTAGGGTCAGACCCTAATAGCTTATATGTTTAAAGGCTCAATCTCCCGACATATACCAAGCATAGTCTAAACATATTTCAAATGATGACATACATATATATAACAATCTTTATATTTGGAACTCTTATTGGCTCTTTTTTGAATTGCTTGATCTATCGCTTGGAAAATAAAAAAAGTTTTGTCTTTGGTCGGTCAATTTGTCCAAAATGCAAACATAAAATAGCTTGGTATGACTTGATTCCCATTTTCAGTTTTATTTTCTTAAAAGCCCGATGCCGTTATTGCAAGAAAATCATATCATGGCAATATCCTATTGTAGAACTTACGACTGGTCTGCTATTTTTATCAATTATCAATTATCAATTATCAATTAAAATTGATTTATCATTTATCATTTATCATTTAGCATTTTTGTTTTTTGTTTTTTCCTCAATGCTTGCTATTTTTATATATGATTTAAAACACTTTATTATACCTGATAAAATTATTTATCCCCTCACAGCAATTACCCTTTTTTATTCAATTATCAGTTATCAATTATCAGTAATCAGCTATATGCTCGCTGGAATTGGAGCATGTTTATTCTTTTTAGCAATATACTCAATCTCAAAAGGTAAGTGGCTTGGATTTGGAGATGTAAAACTTGTTTTATTCTTAGGTATCTTCCTTGGCTGGCCCAATATTATATTATCTTTATTTCTAAGTTTTATCATCGGTGCTATAATAGGGGTAGGATTGATCGCCTTTAAGGGAAAGGGATTAAAAAGCCAAGTTCCTTTTGCCCCATTTTTACTTATAGGCACTTTTATTGCATTTTTCTGGGGTAATGAAATAATTTCTTGGTATCTTAATCTATTAAAATATTAATTTTCTGAAAATGATAAATGATAAGAACCTTTCGCTTCGCTCAAGAACCTTGAAATTGAATTTACTATATAATTTAATTAATGTAATTCAATTATAAATGATCAATAAAAAACTCAAACAACAAGGCACTACATTAATAGAGATTTTGATAACAATTTCAATGATCACTATTCTTTTAGGAGTTGCTTTTTGGGGTTATAGAGACAGGGGCAGAGAGCTTGATTTAAAGCGTTCTGCGCTTGAACTTGTTGCCAATTTAGAAAAAACAAGAGAGATGGCAATGTCTTCCACAATTATTGGCGGAGGAACAGAAAGGCCAGAGGGCGGATATGGAATTCGTTTTATAAAGAACCAGACCAGTTATATTTTATTTGCTGACAGGACAGATAATAAATCATATGATGCTGGGGCAGGAGAACTGGACAGCACTATTTTTCTAAAAGATGGAGTATCCATCACAATAGTTTCTCCAGCAGATACCACAGACATTGTTTTTTCTCCCCCTTCTCCTGATGTTTACATAAATGGTTCAGACACAATTAGTGCTGAAATTACAATTGGGAATTCAATTAGAACAGAAAAGATTATTATAAATCCAGCAGG
>JAHIEL010000060.1 GCA_018901715.1 Patescibacteria group bacterium | reverse complement strand
CGCTTCATCAATTACAAGGATTCTTTTTTTCAATTCTTGTTTCACTGTATTCCAGATATAGCGCATAATAATAAACATTGCCAAGGGTCTTAATTCAGTTTCCAGATTTTTAATTCCAAATACCACTAATTTATTATCCATCACAACATTAGTGTTATAGTTGAAAAAACCAGCATACACACCCTTGGTATATTTTCTTAAACGCTTGACCATTGATTCTGCTCCATCCATTGTTTCTAAAACTGCCTCAAGGTCTGAAAGCAAAGGCACTCTTTCTTTCCAAAGAGCAGGATCAGTGTCTGCTGTGATGTCTCTTGCTGCGTATGTTTCAGCTATTGCCTGATCCATTATTGCGTCTTCTTCAGCATTTAGTCCGCTAAGCATTATTCTCATTAAGCTAACTAAGTTGATAATACTAGAGCGCAAAACATCTTTTGGCTCTTCGTCTTCTGTTGGGTCTGGTAAATCAAAAGGATTTATATGGTTGTCAGAGCCCAGGGTAATATTATAAAATTTGCCACCAACTGCGTCAGATAGAAACTTATACTCGTTTTCAGGGTCAATAACAATTGATTCTATCCCAATCATCAAAGACCGCAAGATTTCTAATTTTATTGCATAAGATTTTCCTCCGCCACTTTTGCCGAAAATACAAGAATTTGAGTTCTCTAAGCCGAACCTATCAAACAAAACAAGAGAACTATTGTGTTGATTAATTCCGTATAAAATGCCCTCGTTAGAGCTTAAATCAAAAGATACAAAAGGAAAACTTGTTGAAAGAGGGCTTGTATTAACTGAAGTGTGGACTTGCAATTGGTCAAGTCCAGCTGGATAAGTGGACATCATCCCCTTTTCTTGTTGGTATAAGGCGGCTTTTATATAAATTAGTTTTGATTCAAGCATTGAGCGAAGTGTGCTTTCTATTCGTTCCAGTTCTTTTTTATCATCAGCATAAACAGTGATATAAATGCCTGCTTGAAACATTCTTTCTTGCGCGGTCTGGAGTCGGTCTCTTAAAACCTCAATATCTTTGTAAGCGGTCTCCAAAACAGGATCTCTGATAAGTCCTTTTTCTTCTTTTTCCATAATCTCTGATTGGACTTCAGTCACTTTTTTCCTTAAATTTTTTAAAACTAAGCCAGTATCCACTGGATGTAGGAATATAGAAATATCCATTGGTACATCCATATTAATAATAGGAGAGAGCCAACCAGTGCTTAAATATCTGGGAAAAGAAAAAACAAAATATGTTTTAGCTATTTTTTCTCCTACTCTAAAATGGTCAGAGCCGAATTTAATAGCAGGAGGTGCGATAAAATCAAGCAGACCCATTGCTTGGAGTTCACCTGTTGATTTTGACGGTGTTAATTTTTTTAAAAAAGAAGGTAGTTTCATCATTTTACTGGATTAATTCTGGAGGAACTTCTGGATAATAACCAATGCTTGCCTCTTTTGGATGAGATAAACTCCAGAAAAGCTCAATTAATTCTTCAGAGTTTAATGCCATGCTCCAAACCCCGCACCTTCTCAACCCGAGCATTAGGAATTCCATTCTTTGGTAAAGTTGGATTTTACATCTTTGGAACAGTTCTTCTGTAAGAGTCGGAGCTCCTTTTAAGCTTAGCAGTCCACCCTTTGTTTTCCCGCCATAGATTTCTGAAAGATAAAAAGGCACTACTATATAGAAATTTTTATTCATAATAGAGCCACCTGAAACTAATTTTTCTATGAATTTTCTGTATTCTTGTGTTTGAGTGAGCAAAAGATCATTTTCTTGAGTTTTTTCCATTTCCTTTAGTTTTTCAAGATAACCAGTAATATTTACTTTTCTTGAAACAACCATTATTTGGCAGGAAAAATCCAAAGCATTTAAAAATGTTTGGAATTGGTAAATGATTGCTTCTTGCTCTTCAGTTTCTCTTAAAGCAAAATTTAAAGAAGAAGCCATCATAACGCCCCTTAAACTATTATCTTTCATAATCATTACTCCTTCTTTTATTGCTTTTATCGGTAGAAATTGTTGAGATGAACCTGCTTGCATATTAATCACTTTGAATGAATTTCAATTAAGTTAGACACTTTTTTTAATCGACTCTCGCCAGCGATTTGAGGCGTTGGAACAATATTAGATATTTTTTCTTTTTTCTTAAGCTTTACAGGCAATGCGTAAATCGGCTCTTCTTTTTTGTGCCAAAGATATGTTTTTGATTTAAAAAGAAATCCAAAAGAACGGACCAAAATCGTTGGCACAGGGAAGCCCTTGATTTTAGCGAAAGCAAGGACAAATGCGATAATCATTATTGGGATAGAAACAATAACGAATTTCATCATAGAGGTAGTAAAGTAGAAAATCAGGCATGTCAAAGAGCCGGCTATAAGATATGCTAATTGCCTTAAATTAAAAGGCCCGGCAATTTTCGGTTTGATTTCTAAAAATTGTGGTAAAGGATACTGCATGGTTAAATTATTTTTGTTCAACGAGGCCCGACCTCGTTATGAGGTCGGGCCTCATAAGATTACAATTAATTTGCCTCGTTATTCTATCGGTTCTCTGTAGCTATCTGGCCCACGGCTTTGTTCTGTTGTTTCCTCTTTAATTTCTGGTTTTTCTTTTTGCCCTATGCCTGCTTCTGCATATAATTCATTCAATTCTTTTTTTACCTGATTGAAAACATAGTGTTCCATTTCCATACTTGCTTTTTTGGCAATGTCTTCGCTAAGGCCAAGCTCGTCTTTTATTGTATCTTTAAAAAACTCAAGAGGCAAAAGCCCCATTAAGACCTGTCCTGCAAGTTTGCCAAGTTTTGAGGTCTCTTTAATTTCGTGAAGTTTTGCAATATTCCAAACTGCATCAGCAGTGTCTTCTGAAAATATTGCGTCTTTTAATTCTGGGCACAGGGTTTTATATATTTCCCAGAGCTTATCTCTAGATAATTCCTCCATAGTTTATAGTTAATATTTTTTGGATTTTAAAATTTTATTATATCAGTATTATTTCTTTTAATTTTAACATAATCAAAAGAAAACAGAAACAGGGATAAAATAGTCATGGGAAAAACATTGACAAGCTGGGCAGTTTTTAGTATAATATAGCCAAAGGTGATTCAATGGGAATCATAGTTTTTAATAGCAGCACCCTCACAATATAGAATAGCGAGAGAAAAGGAGATGATGGAGATGTCTAAAATTGGTCAAGTAGAAGGAGAGGATAGAGTAGATAAAGCTATCCGCCTTAAGTCCAAGCACTTAAGCAAGCCCTTGTCTCTACAGACAGTAGTTGGTCTTGTGAAAGCACTTAATGTAGCCATGATTCTTTGGGGCTATATTGGGATGAGAGGGGCAATGGCAAATGGTGCTATTGTATCTGGCATAATCCATGGGATTTTGTTGGTCAGTAGTATCGTTTATCTCATTG
>JAHIEL010000059.1 GCA_018901715.1 Patescibacteria group bacterium | reverse complement strand
TGCCTTAAAAGAAAATATTTATTCGCGCTAAACTCCTGTTTTTTCAAATCATCTCTTGAGCCAATTACTATCTGATGCTCACAATTATCGCACTGCCAAATCGGCAAAGGCGTTCCCCAATATCTTTCTCTCGATAATGCCCAATCCTTTAATTCATTCAGCCACTCGCCAAACCTACCATCTTTTATATGTTCAGGAATCCAGTTAATCTTTTGATTATTTTTTATAAGCTGGTCTTTCAATGCAGTTGTTTTGATAAACCAACTCTCTTTAGCATAATACAAAAGGGGAGTATCACATCTCCAGCAAAAAGGATAATCATGTTCGTATTGTTCTTCTGCAAAGAGCTTTCCCTTGCTGTTGAGGTGTTCAATTATTAGTGGATCAGCTTTTTTGACAAATTTGCCTTTCCATTTTTTAACTTCTGGCTTAAATTTACCCTCTTCATCTATAGTAACCAAAATAGGAAAATCATTTTTCTGTTTCTTTATTAGCTCCATATCGTCCTGCCCAAAAGCAGGAGCAATATGAACCAATCCAGTGCCCTCATTAGTATTCACAAAATCAGCTGATAAAGTCTGATAAATGTTTTTAGATTTTTCTTTGTGTTCTACAACACTTTTCTCAAAAAGCGGTTCGTATTTTAATCCGACCAGCTCTTTCCCTTTAATTTTCTTTATTATCTCAAAGTCCTTGCCCAAAACCTCCTTTCTTTGATCAGCTAAAATAAAATGTTGATTATCTTTTTTAACTAAAACATAATCAATTTTAGGATTAACAGCTATTGCTACATTGCCAGGCAATGTCCATGGCGTTGTAGTCCAAACAAGAAGATAAGTATCTTTTTTGTCTTTTAATTTAAACTTAACATATATGGCTGGCTCTTTTACTTTTTTATAACCTTGCGCCAGTTCATGGCTGGAAAGCCCTGTCCCACATCTCGGACAATACGGACTTACCCTATATCCTTTATAAACTAAGCCCTTATCCCAAAATTGCTTGATTATATGGAAAATGGTTTCCATATAAAAAGGATCGCTCGTAATATATGGGTCTTTTAAGTCCAACCAATAGCCAATTCTCGTTGTTAAATCCTCCCACTCTTGTTCGTATTTCCAAACCGACTCCTTGCATTTCTCGTTAAATTTGGCAATTCCATATTCCTCAATTTCTTTTTTACTCTTTAATCCCAACTCCTTTTCAACTTCCAGTTCTACTGGCAAGCCGTGAACATCCCATCCAGCTTTTCTTAAAACCCTTTTACCATTCATTGTTTGATAACGGCACACAATATCCTTGAAAGCCCTTGCTAAAACATGATGAATACCTGGTCTGCCATTAGCAGTCGGCGGTCCCTCGTAAAAAACAAAATCCTTGCCCTTTTTATCCAAGGATTTTTCAAAAATCTTTTCTCTTTTCCAAAACTTAATTATTCTTTTTTCTATTTCGGGAAATATTGTTTCCATATTACATTTTGTCAGGAATTTCTATACCGAGCAGGTTTAAACTATTTTCTAAAATTTGTAAAACTCCTTTAGTTAGGGCTATTCTGAAATCTTGGCTTTCATTATTCAAGATTGGACTTTTTTCATAAAACAAATTATATTTCTGCGCTAAATCAAAAACAAAGTTGCAGATAAGGTTAGGGGAAAAGCTATCAGCTGATTGCTGAATTATTTCTGGAAATTTTCTTAATGCCTTTAAAATTGTTTCTTCTTCTTTGTTCAGAGAGTCAATTCTAAATCTTTTAATCTTTTTTTCAGCTTTTGCTTTCTTGATAACGCTTTTACATCGCACAGCAGTATATTGAATATATGGCCCTGAATTGCCTTGCAAAGAAATCATTTGGTCTAAATCAAAAATAATATCTCTTGAATAATGGCGGGATAAATCATTGTATTTTACAGCGCCAATGCCAACTTTTTTCGCAATATCTTTATCTTTTGTAATTTCTTCTGCCCTATTTATCGCTTCATTTAAAACATCTTTTAGCTTTGCGGTCTCTCCTCTTCTAGTTGAAAACTTTCTGTCTTTCCATCGGATCAAGCCATGGGCGATATGAATGTACTGCTTTTCTGTCCCATATCCAAGCATTTCTGCCACTTTAAAACTTTTAGCAAGATGCTCTTTTTGGTCAGCACCTACTTCATAAATAACTAAATCTGGTTTCAATTTTTCCATTCTGAATTTAGTAGTTGCCAATTCTCTGGTCTCGTAAGTAGTGGCTCCGTCTGATTTTAAAAGCATTAAAGGAGCGTTAAAGCCAGCAACTTCAATAATTAATGCGCCCTGACTTTTTTTAGCAATTCCTAGCTTTTTTGCCTGTTCTATGACAACCCCCATTTTATCTTCATAAAAACTTTCTCCGTATGCGCGATCTATTTTTACTCCCAAAAGATTATAAATACTGCTGAATTCCTGCTTGCTGATATCAATACATAGTTGCCAGATTTTTTTTGCCTCTTGGTCTCCTTGTTCTAATTTCTTAAACCAAACTCTGGCTTCCTCTAATAATTTTTTATCGGTCTCTGCTTCAGTATGGAATCTTACATACAATTCTTCTAATTCAATAATGTCTAAATCTTTTTGGTCACCCCATTTCTTAATAGCAACAATCAGTTTTCCAAATTGAGTTCCCCAATCGCCTAAATGATTATCCCCAATACATTTCCAACCAAGAAATTTATAAATATTATAAAGAGCTTGTCCGATTATAGTGGAGCGCAAATGTCCTACGCCAAATGACTTAGCAATGTTTGGCGCAGAATAATCTATAACAACCGTTTTTCTTTGTTTTTGCCCGCCATATTTACTTTTTTTCTTTAATATCTCTTTTAACGAATCAATTAATTCATCTTTGGAAACTTTGAAATTAATAAAGCCAGGGGGCAAAACTGTTACCGAATCCCCTAATTTATCCTGAAGCTCTTCCTTAATAACAGTTGCTACAAATTGAGAAGGCTTTGCTACCAACTTACCAACTGGAAATGCGATATTGGTGCTATAGTCACCATGCTCTTCTTGGTCAGGGAATTCAATAATTATTTCAGGCATATCAAAATAGGGAAGCTTTCCTTCCTTTTGAGCAGATAAAACAGCTTTTTTAACAAGCTTTTTAATCTCTTGTTTATCCATATTTATTTAGTTTAGCTTGAAAATGTGGGTTTGTAAAATAAAAAATCCCGAAATCCGGATTAAATGTTTTGTAGATGTTTTGTAGATGTTTAACATCTACGCGGTTAAATATGGGGGAAGTCGGACTTCCTTCATATTTATTCTTTCTTTTGATTCCACGGACCAGAAGTAAGCCATAAAATAAATGGTCTTCTAAGTTTATCTATAGACCAATTATCATCCTTGAAAAGAGATGCTTTTTCTATCTTAAAACTAGAAAGCAAAGAAATGGTGGCTCTCAAGTTCGCAGGAGATAATCTATTATGCTCTTCTAAAAACTGCTCTTTATTCAAGCGCTGATCTATGGCTTTCGGAGATTTTTTAAATCTTTTAATCATATTTTGCATATAAAAAGCAACTCCTGATGACAATGAGTTGCAAATAGTATTATTGAGTATTTTTTTGATGACAACATGGCAACTATTTGTAGCCAAAACTCTCAAAGCCTCTATCTTTATCATACACCTATACTCTTAAAAAGCAAGTTTATCCGGCGTAAATCCCGCGTAGATGTCAAACATCTACGCCGCTTAATATCGGGGGAAGTCCGACTTCCCCCATATTGGATAGAGAAAAAATTGGACTCTAAGAATTATGATTAAATAAAATCCTTGCTTCTTGTATAATAGGCAAAACCTTGCTTTGATTGATCTTAAGTTTTTTGGCAAGTTGCTCTGGAGAAAATTTCAAAATATCTTTTGCAAGCATTAGTTTATTTTGCGAAAAAATATCAACTAAAAATCCATTGAGCGAAGAAAAAATTGTTATTGGGTAGAGGTCCTCTGTTTCTATCATTTTCTCCAGCCCTTTATTATCAGGATAATTCCAGCCCAGAAGCTCTATACCAACTCCTTTGGCATATTTTTTTGCTTGACTGGAAAATTTAGCATTAGTAACAATAATTGGCTTTATTTCACAATTTTCAAATTTCTTAAAATAATTTCCCTGTTTTATATCTTCAAACTTAGCAGAAAAAGCAAGCGTAATTGGCATATCAATTCTTTCTCCTCTGCGATGGCGAAATTTACACTCTCCTAAATAAACAAGATTTTCTTTTTGAGCAATGAAATCAATCTCGTAATCCACATATTTTCCTATAATAATTTGGTTGAGTTCCACTTTAAATCCATTAACTGAAAAAATCTCCCCAATATATTTTTCAAAAGGAAATCCGCTTGGGCCCAGCTTTCTCATTGCTTCTCTTAAATTAAAGCGAATACCAGCTTGTTCATCTTTATCTCTTAAAAATTTTTTAACTTTTAAAAAAATCTCTTTTGTCTCCATCCCGTCATATACAAGCGTTTCAATCTTTTTAGAAATTTCTTTTGCCAAAGCAGAAGAAGCGCCTGCTCTTTTAGCGCTTTGAAAAACTTTTCTAAAAGAAAATCGTTCTTTCTCTCCTTTTAAATTTATTACAAAAATTTCTTTCATCTGAACTCTATTTTGCTCACCTCTTTCCTTAAAAAATCCTCCACTTGCTTCTTTGTTACCTTCGCCTTTAAGAACCGAATCTCCTCATCTTTGATATCGTCTAAATAAATTAGTTGCTCCAAAAATAATTTTTTATTAAATTGTGATCCATATTTTTTATCACAAAGCTTAATTATATCTTCTAAATCCCCTATATTTTCTTTTATCAAAAAATACAAATCAATGTAATCTTTTAGGGCAGCCCTCCTCCCCAAAACATAGGCCTTCATCGCCGCAATTTCAAGAGATGATAAAATGTTAATCCCAGAATGCTGGACGAGTTTCAATATCACAGGAAAAGGATATCTTACGAAAGAAATACTTATACCATCTACCAAAATGCCTAATTGTTCGGGATGATCTACTATTAGCTCAATCTTATGTCCATTAAAAACCTTTCTAGTCTTGGAAAGCAACCCCTCTGGGATATCCTTGTCCCAAAAAAAATCAAAGTCAACGGAAATCCTGTGTCCTAAATCCAGAGCCAATCCTGTTCCGCCAGCCAAATAAAAATCAGAAAAATTCTTGAGCTTATCAAATATTTTTCTGCCTTCTAATGTAATCACTTCTTGATGCATATTTTAACTCCTTTATGCCCAATAAAAGAGAAATTAATTTTAAAGCGGGGGGCCTAAATTCTGTTGCTGGTATATTCTTAATAATTTTTTTTAAATTCTCTTTGCCATAAAAATTAACTATCCAAAGTAAATGCTTCCATTTTCCATAATTAATAGTGTTAATAATCACTGTCTTTCTGCTTTTCCTTGGATCAACCATGGAAAAATTATAAGACCAAAAAAGATATTTAAAAAATATTGGCAATTTCACTATTTTCATAATTCTATTATACCATAATTTAAACAAAACAAAAAACTCTAAAAAGAGCTTTTTGTTTTGTTTTTATAAATTAGAACTATATAGCTAAGCCCATTTCATCTCCCGTGTATCCGCCACTATATCCACCTGTTCCGCCACCATTATAATCACTATCGTTTGGCCCAAAACCGCTTTCATGTGGCCCATATCCTTGTGAATCTCCAAACATATTTTT
>JAHIEL010000004.1 GCA_018901715.1 Patescibacteria group bacterium | reverse complement strand
CCAAAAGAAAAAAGCGATTTCTATTAACCCCATCAAGTAAAGCCCTTTGGGCCCGACATAAGGGAAAAAAGAGTGTCCATCTACTAAAAGTGGAATAAAAAGCATTAAGTACACTGACCAGCGAATAATAAACAGACAAATAGATTCCAGCACTGTTCTGTTTGTTGCTATGGCTTCGCTGTTAAAGTATTCCTGGCTTGATTCCATGCTCTGGTCCTCTATTTTCCCACGCCTTTCTCTTTTTTCTCTTGATTTTTTACCCATAAATGAATTAGAATAGGTTAATGTTTAATAAACTAATTTTTAGAAAGATAATTCTTTTCTGCGGAGATCTTATCATCCTCTATCTTTGTTTGATTATAACCTTAATTTTGCGTTATGGTCAAAGCTTTTCTGAAACAAATCTCGCGAACCATCTGCTTCCATTCTCTGTTTTATACCTAATGTGGCTATTTATTTTCTTTGTGTTTGACCTTTATGAACTTGATTTATTAAAAAAAGGTATATCTTTCACAGTAAGGATGATCCTGGCAATGTTTACCTGTCTTATCGCTGGAATCATCTTCTTTTACACTATTTCTAACATAACTCCAAAAACAAATCTTCTTATCTTGATTTCAATATTAGGAATATTTCTATTTCTTTGGCGTAAGATATTTCTACAACTATTTAGTTCATTTTTCAAGAACCGAGTGGTAATTATAGAGCTTACTAAAGAATCAGAAAATCTCGCCTTAGCCATCAAAGATAATCCTCATCTTGGATATGAGTTAATAGAAGTAATCCCGGTTAATACTATTTCTAATTTATCTGAAAAGATAAAAAACTCTAACATAAATACTATCATTGTTGCTGTCAAAGAGCTGTCTTCCAATAAAGAACTTAAAGAGCAATTATATAATTGTTTAGTGCATAATGTTAATATCCTTGATATTACAAGAGCGTATGAAATAATCTTTCAAAAAATACCTGTTGACCATCTGGATTATCTCTGGTTTTTAGAAAATCTAAAGGAAGGAAAAAGAGGAATAGAAGACAAGATGAAAAGGACTGCTGATATAGTGCTGGCCTGCTTAATTCTGATTTTAACATCTCCTTTCTGGCTGTTGATTGCCTTAATGATTAAAATAAACACTAGGGGCCCAACTTTTTGTCAACAAAAAAGAATAGGCAAAGATGGAATAGGGTTCTGGTTGGTAAAGTTTCGCTCTATGAAAAGCTGTGAAGAAAAAAATGGAGCGGTCTGGGCTGAAAAGAATGACCCGCGCATAACAAGAATAGGAAAATTTTTAAGAACCGCTCACTTAGATGAACTGCCCCAAATGCTTAATATAATCAAAGGCGACATTTCACTGGTTGGCCCAAGACCCGAGCGCCCGGAGTTTATGCAGGAATTAAAAAAACAAATCCCTCATTATCATCTTAGGCATTTAATAAAGCCCGGTTTTACCGGCTGGGCACAAATTAAATTTAGATACGGAAGAACAATAAGTGATAGTTTTGAAAAATTTCAATATGATTTGTATTATATAAAAAATAGGTCTTTGTTCTTAGACCTGTCAATACTTTTAAAAACCTTTCAACTATTTTTCAAAAAATAATAAATAACTAGTTCAAAGATAAATTCTTACCTAAGCTTTTCCCATGTTGTTTTTTGTTGTCTTAATAGGCCTTTAATTATTCCCACTAAGGCAGCTAAATTAACTACACAAAAATAATGGATAAGATTCATTAGCTTATTGAGCTTTCTCCCTTTTCTTTCTTGACAACAGCTCAAAATCGCCAAGCTATAAAAAACAATTTGTCCAATGAACAAAATCAGGTAAAAAACATTGGTTAACAAAAAAGTATTGGTTAAAAATATTAGAATTAGAAAAAACGGTATCATCCATCTTAGAATTTTGTGAGAAATCAATTGAAAAATTAAAAGTGGCTGAAACTTCTTAACGCTATCTTTGAGCAAAAGAAAAGCTCCCCTAAAATGCCAACCCACAATAATTATTTTCTTTTTAAATGCTTTCTTTGCTTCAGAATAAACCTTTTCTTCAGAAATAGCTTCTGGTTCCCACACTACTCCATATCCTTGTTGGGCTACCCGAATTGGCAAATCAAAATCATCTCCTCGATATTCTGATAAAGGGCTATAAAGCTCTTTTCTCATAGCATAAATAGAACCGTTTGCTCCTAAAACTGAATAGATTTTGCTTTCTAATCTTTTTAGTAAAATTTCGTATTTCCAGTAAATTCCTTCGCTTTCTCCAATAGAGACATTCCCGGGATTAATATATTTTAATTCTCCAGAGACACAGCCAATGCGTGGATCGTTAAAATTTCTGACTAACTTTCTAACGGCATCTTTTCTAAACATTGCGTTGGCATCAGTAAAAATAATAATTTTTCCCTTACACTTAGGCAAAGTCCGATAAATAGTATATGGTTTTCCCTTTTTCTTAGGATAAGCAAAAAGTTTCACTCCTTCTCCTTTGTATTTCTCAACTATCTCATCTGTTTTATCATTTGATTCGGAAGCAACTATGACTTCTAATTTATCTTTTGGATAATCTAGGGCTAAACTATTTTTAATCTTATTTTCTATTACCTTTTCCTCGTTATGCGCACAGATTAATAAAGAAATTGATGGGGTAATCTTTCCTTTTTTTATTTCTTTTCCAAAAAACAACCCTAAAACCATTAATATTAAGGGATAGCCAAGATAGCAATATAAAATCAAGGATGCTGAAAGCCAAAGAATTAGTTGCATAAATTTTTCTTTTATTTTAAACTAATAATAATATGGATTTGAACAAAAAGAAAATCTTAATAACTGGGGGGGCTGGTTTTATTGGCTCAAATTTAGTAATGACAATTCAGGAAAAATACCCTGAAGCGGAAATTTTCGTGATTGATAACTTCTCGTCAGGCCATTTCCAGAATCTATCAGGATTCAAGGGAGATATTGTTGCCGCTAACATCCTGGATATTGATTTAGAAAAAGATTTTCTTGATTTAGATATTATTTTCCATCAAGCCGCGATTACCGACACTATTATTTCCAGAGATGAAGAGCGAAAAGTTATTTATGAAAATATTGAAAGTTTCAGGAGAATCTTAGATTACGCCCTATCCCATAATACTCACCTTGTTTATGCCTCCTCCAGCGGTGTTTATGGCAATTCTCCTGCCCCAATGAAAGTAGGCGAAGGAGAACTTCCGCTCAATGCTTATAGCTTCTCAAAGTTAATTATTGATAATATTGCTAGAAAATACTTTAACTTGTTTGGAGAAAAAAAATTAGTTGGCTTAAGATATTTCATTGTCTATGGGCCAAATGAAAAATACAAAGTAACAGAAACTAAAGGAAGCTTAATCTGGAAATTCTACTCTGAAATGAAAAAGGGCAAAAGGCCTATGCTTTTTGATGGCGGCAAACAAAAAAGAGATTTTGTCTATGTAAAAGATGTGGTAAATTCTAATCTACTTGCTCTTGATGCAAAAAGAAATGGTATTTTCAATATTGGAACAGGAAAAGCCATAATCTTTAATGAGGTCATAAATATATTAAATAAATTTATAGGAACTAACTTAGAACCAGAATATCAAATAAATTCATTCAAGGACTCTTATCAATACTATACTGAAGCTGATATTGTCTCGACAAAAAAATATTTAAATTGGGAACCAGAATATACTCTTGAACAAGGAATAAGAGATTATCTTAAATCTTGATTTAATTTTACCATTTTCTTTGTCTTGGCTGATTTATAAAGAGCTTCAGCCAGCTTGAGCGCCATAAAGCCGTCATAACCAGAACCCATTGGTTGCTGGTCTTTTTTTATCGCTGATGTAAATTCCTTCCATTCTTCAAGCCAAGAGAAATCTTTATCCTTAAATTTAATTATTTTCTGGGTAAAAGGTTTTTTAAAATCCCTCTTTCCAAAAACCAGGTTCTCTAATCCATAACTTCCGCCCAATCCTTCAGATGTAAGATAACCATCTTCTCCATAAATCTCAAAGGAAAATAAATTTTTCCATTGTGTCCAACTGATATGGCAAAAAGCTGTCTGGTCTTCTTTAGTTTTAAGAATGGCAAAAACATTATCCTCTAAAGGAGCAATTTTCCAAAAATTAGTTGAGATGCTTCCAATAACCTCTTTAAATTCACCTAAAAACCAACGAGATAAATCCAAGGCATGCATTCCCTGGTCCATTAATTGCCCCCCTCCACTGATTTCTTTTTTAACTCGCCAATCTTTCTCATATCCTTCTCTCCCGACAATTCCATAACGACAGCGAATAAAAATTAATTTTCCAATTAATCCTTTATCTACCCATTTCTTTGCTAAAGATATTGACGGATGATGACGAATATTAAAACCGCATTTTAATTTATGCCCACTTTTTTTTACTTCTTTTAATATTGTTTTCGCTTCTTCAACATTCAAAGCTAAGGGCTTTTCACATAAAACATGTTTTTTAGCTCTAAGAGCGCTAATTACCATATCTTTATGCAGATTTGGCGGAGTACAAACTACCACAATATCAATATCTTTTCTTTTAACTAAATCTTTCCAATTATTAGTAACTTCACATTCAAAACTTTTAGAGAATAGGTTTGAATTCTCGTTTATTTTTTCAGTAGCTCCTATAATTATTTTATCGCTTGTTTGTTTTATTGCTTCAGCTCGGCGCCAACCCTGACGACCAAGCCCGATTATTCCTACTCTCATATTATTCTTCTTAAAGTATAAAGATCAGATAACATAATTTTTGAAATATCTTCCTTATTCCAGTCCCTCCAACTATCCCATTTAGCGCTTATTGTCTTACCACTCAAGTTATAAGATTTTTCTGAAGATAAAAATAATGCCAGATCAGCTGCTAATTGAGGCGGGTCTCCGCCATCTTGTTTTTGCTTTATTGATTTTTTGTAGAATTCGGTTCCAGCGGCCTCTGCCCCTGACTCAAGCACTTGCTCTAACATTTTGGTGTTCACCGCGCCCGGAGAAATTGCATTAACTTGAATATTATATTTTTTTACTTCTTCAGCTAAAGTTTCTGTAAGACGAACAACCCCTGCTTTTGAGGTGGCATAAGCTGAAAAATTTGGTCGCGAGTTAAAAGCTCCACCACCTGAAAAATTTATAATTTTTCCTGAACCTTGTTTCATCATAATCGGCAAAAGCGTCTTTATAAACAACATAGTGGCATTAAGGTTTACATTTATTGTCTCAATCCATTTATCAACATCATTATTTAGAAGTGGCCCTATGGGTCCCTGAATGCCTGCGGCATTAATCAGAATATCTATCTTAGCAAATCTCTTTAAAACGGAGTCAACTGCACTGTCTACTTCTTTTTTATCACAAGCGTCAGTTGTTATAGACAAAAATTCAGAATTGTATTTTTTTAATTCTTCAGAAATTCTCTCTAAATTTGATTTTGCGCGGTCAACTAAAATAACACTACATCCTTGCTGAACAAACGTATGAGCAATGGTGCTGCCTATGCCACCGCCTGCCCCAGTAATTATTGCTATTTTATTTTTTAGTAACATATTTTCGTATTTTAATTTTTAACACCAATGCCATAATAATCAAAACCTATATCTTTAAGAATTTTTGGGTCTAAAAAATTTTTAGAATCTATT
>JAHIEL010000058.1 GCA_018901715.1 Patescibacteria group bacterium | reverse complement strand
AGCGTCTGACACATTTAAGTATCTTAAAATCAATTGTAACTCTTTCGCGAAAATGGAAACCTGGTTTCCATTTTCAAAATCCGGTTCTGTGACCAGTTCCATTAAAGGAATACCTGCCCTATTAAAATCAACCAAAGTATTGTCTTTCTTGTGAATCAATTTGGCTGTGTCTTCTTCTAAGTGAATTCTCTCAATCCTTATTCTCTTGTCTTTTAAATCTAAAAACCCTGCATTACATAATGGCTGGGCATATTGAGAAATTTGATATCCTTTTGGCAAATCAGGATAAAAATAATTTTTTCTTTCAAATTTAGAATCGCTTGAAATCTGGCAATCCATTGCCAAGCCGGTTTTTATAACCTTATTAATTGCTTGCTCATTTATAACCGGAAGCGTTCCTGGGTGCGCCATACACACGGGACAAACATTAATATTAGGCCCTGTTTCAAGGGGATCATTTTTACAATTACAAAACATTTTGGAATCTGTCTTCAATTCCACATGAATTTCCAATCCAATTGTTGTTTTATATTCCATATTATAAAAGTTTAGCAGATTTAGAGACCAAAAGAAAGAGCCCCGGCAAGGCCGGAGCTCGCGAAACTCTATTCCACTCCCTACGAGGTCTTCGCTGCGTAGGGCACTGAACCGTCAATCTTGAAATCATCAAACACGACAGGTACTCGCGACTGAACATCAGCCAACAACGACACCATTACCGAACGAATCTCCCAGTGAGCTCTTTTTGAACAACGCAACTCAAAGATGTGCCGCCACTCTCGGAAATTGCAAGTAACGACGATTTGAGCAACTATCCCGATGGGCAGAATCTGCCTTGCGTCCTCTGGGACCCATTCTGCCTGGCGGAGAGAGCGATACATCTGCTCGTTGAGCCCTACCCATTGGGCGAAAGAGACATTAATCTCGTGTCCATCCGGCAAAACAATGCGAGCAATTCTGTCATCCGGATCCTTGTCTGGAGGACATACAACTCGTAGATTGCTCTCATCCACATAGCGCGTGGATTCTTCGGTAGGAGACATCAGCCGATGACGAACATACTCGTGAGTAAGCCCCCTGGAAACATCAGAGAACCCCACAGTCATTGCTGAATGCTCGATAACACTTTCGTGTCCCCTGTCCCGCAACATCGCGACAAACTTCTTGGCCGAACCCTCGCTAATCTTGTCCTGGCTTTGGTAAGCGGTTCTCCCTGCGAGCTCAATCAGCTCAATAGGAGTTTCGCCATCTAACCCAACCATAATGGCAAGGATTTGATGCTTGCCTGCTGTTTGCAGTATCTCCATCTCTGTCCTCCCTTTGATTGTGAGTGTACAATTCCTACTTAATAGCCATTTAGTGATACTTCATCGCCATTTGTCCAATCCTTTGGAAAATACTCGTGAGTCCCTTGCTCACTTGGGACAACAACTCTTTTGATTCCGCTATTTATTATCACTCTTCTACACATTTGGCAAGGCATAGAATCGTTCAATGTTTCGCCATCTTCCGCATTTTCACCACAAACATATATTGTGCCACCCAAAACTGAAACTCCTGACCGAGCCGCGTTTATTACTGCGTTAGCTTCAGCGTGAACCGAACGGCAAAGCTCATACCTCTCGCCAGATGGAACTTTTAACTCATCTCTCAAACACTTACCAATGTCAATGCAGTTTGGCGCGCCCCTTGGGGAGCCACAATAACCGCAGGAAATAATTTGGTCATCGCGAACAATCACTGCCCCAAATTTCCTGCGCAAACAAGTAGCCCGCTTTGATATAGCGCGGGCAAAATCTAAATAATATTCATCTTTGCTTGGTCTTTTTTCTGCCATTTAAACAATATCCACTCCCATTGAACGGGCAGTGCCTTTAATTATTTTAATTGCTTGCTCAATGTTATCAGTATTTAAATCTTCTAACTTTCGTTTTGCAATATCCTCAACCTGCGCTGTGGTTAGCTTTGCTACTTTCTTTTTATTCGGTTCGCCAGAACCTTTCTCAATCCCTGCTGCTTTTTTAATCAAATCAGAAGCTAATGGCTGTTTGAGCCGAAAATCATAACTTCTGTCTTCGTAAACAGTAATTTCTACTGGAATCTTAGAGCCCTTTTGGTCTTGGGTAGTATCATTAAACTTTTGACAAAACTCGCCAATATTTATTCCATGTTCAGCCAAAGACGGTCCAATAGGAGGGGCTGGTGTTGCTTCCCCTGCCTTAACCTGTATTTTTATAATTGATTTAATTGATTTTGTCATGGTTGTTAATAAGGACAAGCCCTTATAACTTCTTAATTTGTAATGAATCCAATTCTACTGGCGTATCTCTACCAAAAAGATTTATCATAACTTTTACCTTGCCTTGTTCTTGATCAATTGAGGAAATTTTTCCCTCATGGTCTTTGAATGGGCCGTCTGTTATCTTAACAGTATCCCCTATTTCAACGCTAATTTTATAAGTCGGTTCTTCATCACCTGTTCTTTGAATAATATTCTTTATCTCTTCG
Organism: Patescibacteria group bacterium; assembly: GCA_018901715.1. Lineage (GTDB taxonomy): Bacteria > Patescibacteriota > Minisyncoccia > Minisyncoccales > PEYH01 > JAHIEL01. The sequence goes on along the minus strand of JAHIEL010000058.1, from coordinate 6,023 downwards.
TCTGAAACTGGTACTGGCGTAGTTCCTGCTCCAACAAAACCAGTAACATTAGGCGTATTTCTAACCACATACCAAGAATCATCTGTAACAACCATTTCAACTAAAACATAACCTGGATACACTTTTTCTTCTACTGTTTTTCTTTTACCATTTTTAATTTTAATCTTTTTTTCCTTTGGCACTAAAACATTAAAGATTTTGTCTTCCATACCCAATGACTCCACTCTATGCCTCAAATTTTTGGCGACTGATTCTTCGTATCCAGAATAAGTGTGCAAGACATACCAATTTTTAGTTTTTGGGATTGTTTGTTTCGGCATATTATTTCGCGAACAATTTTGCAAGACCCTGAACTCCAGAGCTAAAAATAAAATCAAGGCCGCCGAGGAAGATAGCCACTGCTGTAGCTATTGCTATAACAACTAAAGAATAGCGCATAGTTTTCTCTCTGCTGGGCCAGTTGATTTTCTTGCTTTCAACTCTTACTTGTCTTAAATAAAGTATAAGTTTTTGAAATATGTTCATAATCTTGTCTTTAAAAACCCCTTTTGGGGTCTTTCTAAATACTACCCCTGACAAAATAATTTGTCAATAAAATTAAATATCTAAATTCTTTACGCTCTTAGCATGGGTCTTGATAAATTTCTTTCTAGGCGGAACCTCTTTGCCCATCAAAACATCAAAAACTCTATCTGCTTCTTTTGCGTCTTCAATTTTTACTTGCAAAAGAATTCTATTTTCAGGATTCATGGTCGTGTCCCATAATTGATCAGCATTCATTTCTCCCAAACCCTTATACCTTTGGATATTTATCTTTGCATCCTTCCCCTTGTTCATATCGTCAACAATTTCTTTCCTATCTGCGTCAGCATAAGCATACTCAATCCTTTTGCCAGATTGTATTTTATATAAAGGTGGCTGGGCAATATATAAATAACCATGCTCTATTATCGGCCTAAAATATCTAAAGAAAAGCGTTAAAAGTAAAGTTCGTATATGTGCTCCATCAACATCCGCATCTGAAGCAATAATCAACCGATGATACCTTAATTTTGATAAATCAAAATCTTGGGCTATGGCAGTGCCCATAGCAATAATCAATGCTCTTATTTCTGAAGAACCTAATATTCTTGACAATGTAGCTCTTTCCACATTCAAAACTTTACCCCTTAAAGGCAAAACCGCTTGAAATCTTCTATCTCTTCCTCCCTTACAACTATTATGAACAAAAATACCACTTTCCAAAGCAAAATTATGAGTTTCTGGAACTTCTATATCGTATACTGTTATTTTTTCTTCAACAGAATCAATGCGTTTAATCTTGTGATTAAAATTAACTAAGGCCTCCATCAGTTTTTCTTTATCTCCTTCAAAAAACCTTGCAAGCATAGTATCCATGCGTAACAAATTGGTGTTCTTCACAGATAATGATACCCTCCTCTCGTCATAAAATTCAATATCGTTATATTTCTCGTAAACTTTTTTCAAAAAAGACATGCTTTCTTGAAAATATGTTTTATCATAGGCCTTTTTTCTTTTTGCACGAAAATCTTCTGTCCATTGTCCCATGGTCTTTTGAGCTCGCCATTCTAACAACTCCACATCCTGCCACTGTTTCTTAGCTTTTATAGAAAGTTCTTCTTTTTTTTCTGGATAAATTTTATAATAGTCCTTCATTCTTTGAGAAGACAATTCCCGATTTTCGTCCTTAGCCCAATAGTTTCTCTGCGCACTATATAATGTCTGAAGCATTTTTTTCCTATAGTCATCATGAGAATAATAGTATTCTAAATACTTTTTCTTCATATATTCCTTATATTCTTGGTCTTCCCATTGTTTTTTAGCCCTCTCTCTCAACATACTGCTCATTGACTTCATTTTCCTAGAAATCCTTTCTCTATATTCCTTGGTTCTTTTAATTCTATTGCACTTCTCAATAACTTCTGGTGCATGCATGGTCCAAGAAATAGAATCTCTATGAAGTTGCAAATGCTCTTCTTTATTTAATCTAATTAAATTATCTGGATTGTTATTTAACTTATTAAAATCTTTATGATGACAATGTTCTTGCTGCCCTTTAGTATATTTTTGATTTTCAATATTATAATTATCAGATAAAAGATGAGTAAAAATATAATAACGGGCATTATTTTCATATACCATTTCGTATCCATTAATGGTTATGCCATTTCCTAACTTAGAAGTTCTTCTGATTAAAGGCATTAAACTGTCATTTGATTTAAGTTTTTGGGCCTCTTTATAAGAACCATTTCTCAACATAAATTTATGATCAGGGGTGCAAACAATCTCCTCATTGTTGTCCAAAATGACTCTAATGACTTTTGCCTCTTTCCTTGTTATGTGAGGATTTACTATTCTTTCAATTCCCACCCTGCCATTATCTTTCATAGTATAACAATAATTCTGCTTACCTCTCTTTGATTCCACTATCAATTGCTTGAAGCTTAAAGCTCTCCCATCCGTTAGGGCTACTTTGGTATCGCCTGAAAAACAACCCCCGGCGCTCTGCCCCTCAACAATAAATAATTCTGACTCTTCTGGATTTTTACAAGAACAATCAGATAATTTACCAGGTAAAGTTAATCCATCAAGAACTCCCTTTCTTAGAACTGTTTTTCTAGCAGCTGAAGCAGCCATTCTTGCTCTAGCAGCTAACATTGAATTTTCTACAATAGCTCTTGCATCTTGTGAATATTGCTCTAAAAATTCTGGCAATGCCTGATTAACTACCATTTCTACTGCTGTCTTGGCTTCCGGGTTGCCTAATTTACCTTTGGTCTGCCCTTCAAATTGCGGTTCCTTAAGTTTGACAGACACAACAGCGTTGATGCCAATTTTAATATCTTTGCCGTTTAACGGCTCTTCGCCTTCTTTTAAATAATCATTACTCTTTGCGTAATCATTTATCGCTCTCGTAAGAGCACTCCTAAATCCAGTAAGATGCGCCCCACCATCTATTGTATATATATTATTTGCAAAACTTTCTTCATAGCTCTCCATTTCTCGCGTATATTGAAATGCCGCCTCTATTAAAATATCATCTTTCTCTTTGGAAACATAAAAAGCATTTTCATGAATGATTTCATTATCTCCACTCAAATATTTAACATAAGAACGCAAACCGCCTTCAAAATAAAAAACATAGCTAAACTCGTCATCTTTGTCTCTCAAATCAGTGAAAATAATTTTAACGCCCCTTGTAAGATATGCTTGTCTCCTTAAATGATTTAAAATAGTTTTCCTGTCAAATGTTATTGTTTCAAATATCTCTTTATCTGGTTTAAAAGTAATGCTTGTGCTTGTCTCTTTTGTAGGACATTTCTTTCCTTTTTTAATATTTGCTTTTGGCTTTCCCTTGCTAAACTCCTGCGTATAAACATAGCCATTACGACAAATATCAGCTTTTAATTCTGACGACAAAGCGCAAACAACAGACACCCCGACTCCGTGCAGACCACCAGAAACCTGATATGTCTTTTTGCCAAATTTAGCTCCTGAATGCAAAGTAGTCATTACGGTCTCTAAAGCAGATTTTTTGGTCTGCTTATGAATATCTACTGGTATTCCTCTGCCATTATCAATTACTTGAACATAATTATCAGGTAAAAGAGTTACCTTAATCTCGTCTGCGTATCCAGCCATTGCCTCGTCAAGACCATTATCAACGCATTCCCAAACTAAATGATGAAGGCCATCAATGCCTGTTGAGCCAATATACATACCAGGTCTTTTGCGAACTGGATCAAGTCCCTTTAAAACAAAAATGTCTTTAGCTGTGTATTCTTCTGGGTTGCTCTGTGTCATATTATTTTCTAACCTCCCATTCGGGATCTTTTTCTAAATTATTAATTATTTTTTTCTGCAAATCATCTATTTCTTTAGAGCTCAAAGTTCTATCCTCCGCCTGAAAAATTAAATGAAAAGCCAAATTCTTTTTACCTTCTGGTAATGCCTCTCCTTCATACATATCAAATAAATCAATATCTTTTAAAATCTTCCCAGCAATTGCATTAATTTTATTCAACACATCTACAACTTTTACATCCAAAGGCACTAAAAGGGCAATATCTCTAACTGCTGCCGGATACTTGGATATTGGCTGATACTGATTCTCTTCTTCGGCAAATTCAATCAATTTATCACAATCAATTTCTATTGCTAAGACCTTATCTTTTATATTTGAATGCCTTAAAGCTAAGTCCGAAATAGCTCCTAAAAAACCTATTTCTACTCCATCCACCTTTATCTCTGCTGCTTGCTTTAAATCCCAATAAAGCATTTTACTTTTTTCAGGATCAGCTTTTATTGAATCATAAAAAATATTGCTTATGCCCAAACTCTCCAATAGTTGATCAACAATTCCCTTTAAAGAATAAAAGTTGTCTGTCTCTCCTGCTGTAATAACGGCTAAAATATTAGTTTCTTTCATCCCCCTATCTATTCTTCTAAATGTTTTGCCTATTTCAAAAATCCTTAAATCTTTATCATAGTGTTTTCTATTATTTCTAATATTCTCAAACAGGCCTAATAATAAATTTGGTCTTAAATAGTAAAGAGCTGTAGAATATGGATTTTCCATTTCAACTAAAGGACCGCCAAAATTATCTCCTATCTTTTTGCTAATAAATGAATAATTATAGGCCTCATAAAAGCTGTTCTGTTTGAAAAAGTCCTTTATCTTGGCTTGCCATAATAGATTCTCGTTATTCTTAGCTGTGACTAATGCCAATTTAGGAAACTTTGATTCTAAATTCTGATATCCATAAATTCTTCCTATTTCTTCTACTAAGTCCTCTTGAATCTGAATATCTTTTCTAATACTTGGAATTGTTACATTGAGATTAGAATCCATTTCAAGTCCAAGAGAAGATAATATCTTTTTTGCTTTGTCTTCTGATATCTTAATGCCTAAAATAGATTGTACTTTTTTTAGATTAAGCTTTAATTTTCTTTGCCTTATTTTTTCAAAACTTTTATCATTTTTTTTCATAACATCCCCCTGAATTAAATGAGACAATCTGTCTATTGCCTTAATCGTCAACTCTTGGTCTAAATTATGCTCAAAACGCATAGAAGCGTCAGTCCTTAAGTTCAGTTTTTTGGATGCCCTTCTTATTAAAACAGGATTAAAATTAGCTGCTTCTAAAAGTATTGTCTTGGTTTCTTTATCAACTGCCGTGCTCTTGCCTCCTTTAATGCCAGCAATAGCTATAGCAGAACTCTTGTCTGCTATTACTAAAATATCTTTATCAAGTTCATATTCATTCTCATCTAAACCAGTTATCTTTTCTCCTTTCTTTGCCCTTCTGATAATTATTTTATCTCCTTTAATCTTGTCAAAATCAAAAATATGCAAGGGTTGGCCAGTTTCAAGCATTACATAATTGGCTGAATCCACAATATTATTAATTGGCTCTACGCCGCAAGACCTTAATCTCTCCTGAATATATTTTTCAGATGCTTGAACTTTTATATTTTCTATTATGCTTGCAACATAGCGAGGACAATCATTTTTATCTTGTATATCTATGTCTACTTTTGTCTTTCCTGTTTCTTTTAATTTGATTTCTAATTCTTTTAATTTAAAACCTAAAATAGCGGAAATTTCTCTTGCAATGCCTAAGTGAGCAAAACAATCAGGCCTGTTAGCAGTTACATCAATATCAAAAACAAAGTCATTGCCTTTTCTGTCTATTGTTTCAACTTCAAAAGAATGCATAGTCAAAAGCTCTGCCAAATTTTCCGCATTAGGCAAATTCTTTTCAAAAAATGATTGTAGCCAGTTATAAGAAAATTTCATGCTAATTTTATCAGCGAGACAATAATGTTTAGAGACAGCTCCCTCAAACCACATTGCTACGCTTAACTAACTTAATATTTATTATAGCGAAGATATCTTGTTTTAAGATGCATCAAATAATTGAGCGAAGCAATAAGGTTGAGGGGCAGCTCCCGCAGACCTGTTTGGCATGGTCCCCGAGCAAAGCGAGGGGCAAACAGGT
>JAHIEL010000003.1 GCA_018901715.1 Patescibacteria group bacterium | reverse complement strand
CATTGCTCATCTGTGCCCATCCATGCAATTTCATTAATAACAACCGCTTGAGCATTAAAAGCAAAAGCAAGCAGCAAAATTATCAAAATTAAATTTTTTTTCATCGCAAGCGTATTTTTTTAATAAAAAATCCCAGACCTGCTTAATGGTGTAGATGTTAAACATCTACACCATCAAGCGATTTTTCTTTCTTTAGTGATCAATGATCAGTGATTAATCATTTTCTTTTGCTTTATGCTTCATATTTTGTGTCCTTGAGATGTTTATATGTTTTTTCAGTTATTATTCTTCCTTGTGGGGTTCTATCTATCAACCCAAGCTGTAAAAGATATGGCTCATAAACTTCTAAGATATTGTTTTGGTCTTCTCCAACAGCTGCTGCTAACGCCTGTATTCCCACGGGTCCGCCGCCAAATTTTTCAATTATTGTTTTTAAAATTTTTCTATCCTGTGGCTCTAATCCAAGCTCGTCAACTTCCATTTCCTTTAACGCAAGATTAGTAATTTCCATATCTATCGCACCCTTGCCTTCAACTTGAGCAAAATCCCTGATTCTCTTAAGCAGGCGATTAGCAATTCTTGGAGTGAACCTTGAACATTGACCTATTTTTTTAATTGCTTCTTCTTCAATATCAGTCCCAAGAAGTTTGGCAGAACGGATTATTATTTCTTCAATTTCTTCGGGATGATAGAGATTTATTTGGAATATTGCTCCAAATCGTGTCCTCAAAGGGGAAGTTAAGAGTCCAATTTTGGTTGTTGCTCCAATTAAAGTAAATTTGGGCAAATCTAATTCAATGCTTCTTGCCATTGGTCCAGTGCCTGTTAATATATTGAGCTTAAAGCCCTCAAGTGCTGGATAAATCATTTCTTCGCAGATTTTATTCATTCTATGAATTTCATCTATAAAAAGGACATCTTTGTCTGATAAAGATGTCAAAATCGCTGCTAAATCGCCTGGTCTTTGCAAACTTGGTCCAGAGATTGTTTTTATTGTTCCATCGTTTTCTTGAGCAACCAAATGGGACAAAGTTGTCTTTCCAAGACCAGGCCCTCCGCAAAAGAGTATGTGGTCAACTGCTTCGTTTCTCTTTTTCGCCCCCTCAATCATTATTCTTATATTGTTCTTTGTTTTCTTTTGTCCGACAAAATCACACCATTGTTGCGGTCTCAAAGTTGTGTCCAATATCCTTTCGTTATTGTCCGCAATTGGCGGATTTTGTATCTCGGGGTTGACAGACATTTGTTTATTTGTTATAATTGAACACACTCCCTGGTTAATTAGGGGTTTTTCTTAGCACTGGGTAGCCCGGCTTTGGCGGGGATATTCCTCAGAAAAACTCTGGTCTTTGTGCAAAAGATATATTTAGCCAGGGGTTTTTGTTTTGAAAGACTGTATGCTCATTAAGTTTCAGCCTCCCATCATTCGTGCAAACATTAATAGTGAAAGAATAAAGACCCCTGCGCATAACAGAAGATATATTACAAGAATAATCAATGTTTTTTTTCTGCGGCCTTTTGTTTTTGGAAAATAAACGAATATCCACGAGAGCATAAAGGCGAGAGCTATACGAATAATCATGCGGATAGCAATTTGAAATGTTGTTGACAGGCCTCCAGGACCCGTCTCAAGATTTAAGATACTCTCTATTATATATAAAGGGAACAGCAAGAAAAGATTGATTAACGATATATCCTTGATTAAGGCAAAGATAAAGACTAAAGAAAGGCACACCCATACAGCTAAGAAAATAGCAGTTTTTTTTCGGATAGTTCCCCTGAAGAATTCTTTTTTGGAAACAGTGGAAGGCAGAGATATATTAGACATGATTTGCTGGGTTAATTTTAATATCCTGTTTGATTATTTTGGCTTGTATTAGACAGAAGCTTACTCTGTCGCAACTCTTTTGATTTCTTCAAAAGTTGTAACCCCTTGCAGAACCTTCATTATTCCATCTTGAAACATTGTTAATATGTTTTCATTGAAAACAGCTTTTTTGATCTCTGGGATTGAAGGATTTTTCAAAATTAGCGATTCTATTTCATCGGTTCTCAAAAATACTTCAAGAATAGCCACTCTGCCCTTGTATCCTGTAAAATTGCATTCTGCGCATCCCTTAACTTCTGAAATTTCTGAAAATTCGTTAAATTCAGGAACTTCTATGTTTTTCCCGACTTTTCCAATCGCCTCTTTTATTTTTTCAAACTCTTGTTTTGTTAACTTTCTTTTATTTACGCATTTTTTGCAAACTCTTCTTACTAATCTTTGAGCAACCACCATATTAATAGCTGGACCAATATTAACTGGTTTAGCGCCCAAAGATGTTAATCTTGGAATAGTTCCAGCTGCATCGTTTGTATGTAAAGTAGAAAAAACCAAATGTCCGGTTAGCGCAGCTTGGATTGCAATTTCTGCGGTTTCTAAGTCCCTGATTTCTCCAACTAGTATAACATCTGGGTCTTGTCTAACAATAGACCGTAATCCGCTTGCGAAATCATAACCCTTTTTTTGATTAACTTGGGTTTGAGAAACTCCGTCTAAGCGGTATTCTATCGGGTCTTCAATAGTAATAATTTTAATTTCTGGTTTTAATAGATATTTTAAAAAGGCATATAGCGTAGTGGTTTTACCAGAACCAGTAGGCCCGGTAATAATAATCATTCCGTTTGGTTTTATAATTTCCTGCTTAAAAATTGTTAAAAGATCTTTTCTCAAACCTAATTCCTCAATATCTTTTAAGCTTTCAGGATTTAAAATCCTCATTACTATTGATTCTCCAAAACTAGCTGGCAGGACAGATGTTCTGATTTCAATTTCCGGCACTGCTTTGCCCATATTTATTGTGAAACTACCATCTTGGGGCTTGTCATGAATATTTAACTTTAATCCTGCTAAAAGTTTTATTCTAGAAAGGAGTTGATGGTATATGTCATTTGGGATATCTAATATATCGTGGAGCATTCCATCTAGCCGAATTCTTAGCCGCACACTTTTTTCTTCTGGTTCAAAGTGAATGTCTGAAGCAGAAAGATTTAATCCGCCAAGCATTACCAATTCAATCAAATCAGTAGTTTCTTTTTTAAAATTCTTTTCTATCTCTTTGCCAAAATCCTTAGTATTGATTATTATTTTTTGGATTTGAGCGGTCTTTTTTTCAGGAATAATTATTTTTCCTGTAATTTTTTCTAACATATTAAATTATTTGTTTAATCTTTTTTTTTGCAACTTCTAAGTCCTTGAATTTAGTTTCAAAAATAATTCCTTGACCCTTTTTCTGGCCTATAAATTTTTCTGAAAACTTATTTATTGATTGTTTCTTTTTAGAATAAAAAACACCCTTGATAAAAGGACTATCCTGCCAAAGAACCAGCAGTTCTGGGAAATGGAATGTTTCTTTTGTGAGTTTTTCTAATACAAATTTAATATCTTTTGGTTTAGAGTTAGAATTTTCAAAATGTTCTTTTGTAAAAGAAATAATTGTTGTATCTTTGGAAAATTCTATAACATTGAGGGCTTGGACAAGAAGGTCTATCTGAAACATTGGAACTCCTGCGTTATCGCCCGGCTGATTTTCCTTTTCCTTATATAAATATTCAATTAGTTTTTTAAAGTTTACCTCAATACTTATTAACTCAGATATAGCTTTCAGCGTTGCGTGATTTGGCTCCTTGTTTTCTAAATAATTAATAATTCCAAAAAGCATCCAAAGTTTGGCCTTCTCATCCAATTGATAGTTGGCTGATTTAATTAATGTATTCAACAGCACTGCGATTGGTTGATCTTCTGTTATTAGATTAAAATTACCAAATCGGTTATTAGATGCGTTATTGTCAATATTTAAAATTGGCGTTTGATAAAAAAGTTTAAAGTTTTTATCATACAAATCGCCCAAGAGTTCTAAATTTTTTAAGCCAACAGTGATTATTAAATCACATTTTTCTAAGGACTGCATTTCTGGCGGAGAAATTTTTATGTCGCTTTCATTTACGAGTTTATTCTTGGTTGTTAAAAAAATTTTAAGCAGTTTTTTTTGTTTCTCATAATAGAGTTGAGAGATGTCATCGCTTTTGATAGTTATTAGAAAGGTCTTTGGCAACACCTCTGGTTCAAAAACTTGAGGGTAATTATTATGCAATTTATCTAAATAATGATTTACAAGCTTACCAGTTTTGTTTAAGGTATAATATAAGGAGAAAGCAGAGCTTAATTCATCAAAATTAGGACTTTCTGGTCCGAGAATAAGTATATTACCTGCTTGACTGATTATCTTGGTTGCTTGATTAAGCTCGTTCATATTAATTTAGCTTAGCTTCTATTAAAAAAAAGTCAATGACAAAAAAGTTTATAACCAAATCAGCACTTGGCACTAAAAACTTGGGCAAAAAAATTGCTCAAGATTTCTGTATTCAAAAAGGAGCAATTATTTTAGGGCTAAAAGGTGATTTAGGCGCTGGAAAAACTACTTTTGTGCAGGGTGTTGCTCATGGGTTAGAAATAAGCGATAAAATTTTAAGTCCAACTTTTGTAATTTTAAAAAAATTTAAAATTTTCAAATCAGAAAATAAATTTCAAAATTTTTTTCATATTGATTGTTATAGGATTGAAAATCCTAAAGAAATTTTAGATTTAGGATTTAAAGAGATTATTTTAGACCCTAAAAATATAGTGATTATTGAATGGCCGGAAAAAATTAAAACAATTTTGCCTGAACATACTATGTTTTTAAATTTTAAATTTGTTAATATAAACACAAGAGAAATAAAAATTTAGAGAAATGTAGATGTCAAACATCTACGCCAAGTGATAAGATATGATTAAAAATAAAAAAACTTTAGTAATAATAGATAGCAATGCTTTGGTTCATCGGGCTTTTCATGCTTTGCCAGAGCTCACCTCTCCGCAAGGTAAGCCAGTAAATGCTCTTTATGGGTTTTTGTTGGTTTTTTTAAAGGTTTTGAGAGAATTAGACCCTGAGTATATAGCTGCGGCTTTTGATTTGCCAGGTCCAACCCTTAAAAAGAAATTTTATAAGGAATATAAAGCCAAAAGAGCGAAAGCGCCTGATGAGCTTTATCAGCAAATTCCTTTGATTAAAGATTTTTTAAATCTTTTTTGTGTTTCTATTTTTGAAAAACAGGGATACGAGGCAGATGATGTTATAGGAACTATAGCTAAGCAGGCAACAAAAAGGCAAATTTCTCCAGAACTGGAAGTTATAATTGTTACAGGCGATTTAGATGCTTTGAGATTGGTTGATAAAAATATCAAGGTGTTTACTTTGAGGCGCGGATTAAAAGATACAATTATTTATGATGAAGATAAAGTTAAAGAGAGATATCAAGGATTGAATCCGGAACAGTTGACGGATTTTAGGGCTTTAAGAGGCGACCCTTCAGATAATATTCCAGGAGTTACTGGTATTGGTGAAAAAACAGCTATTCAACTTTTGAATAAGTTTGGAAACATAGATAAAATTTATTCTTTGCTTAGTAGGGGGGAAGATTTAGAAGGAGTCAGAGAGAGTATCCAAAATAAATTAAAAGATTATAAAGAGCAGGCGTATTTTTCACAGACATTGGCTGAAATTGAGTTAAATGTCCCAACAGAGTTTAAGCTGGAAGATTGCAAAAAAGAGAATCTTGATAAAGACAAGATAGTAAAAGCATTGGAGAGTTATGGTTTTTTTAGCTTGATCAAGCGCTTACCAGAATCCAAACAAATTAGTTTAGGTAATTTTTAGTAGTGTGTTAGAATATGCAATATGGCGAAAATTAAAAAAATAGGAGAGAATTTAAATCAAAACAGTATTAGCAAAGGTGATTCTTTAGAATTTTTGCCTTTAGCAGTATGCGATTTAAGCCCTAACGGTATAGTTTTGAGTGTTAATAGTGAATTTGAACGGCTCGCTGGTTATTCTCTAGTTGATTTTGAGGGCAAGCATTTTTCTGAATTTTTTTACCAGAAAGCCAAGGTTAAAGAATTTTTAGAACAAGCAAAAGGAGAAAATTATTTTAGAAATAAAGAGTTATTATTAATTGAAAAGAATAAAAATAGAACGCCTGTAAGTGTTTGTTTTTTATCTAAGAAAGATTTGCAAGGCAGTTTCACTGGGCATTTTATTTCATTAGTAGATATTAGTGAACTAAAAGAGCTTCAATCAACAACAGAAAAAAAGATTAATCAGAGAACAGAAGATCTCCAAAAATCCAGAAGAGCATTATTAAATATTTTAGAAGATACTGAATTAGCCAAAGTAGAGGCAGAAACCGAGGAAAACAAGGCAAGCACTATTTTTGATAATTTTTTTGATGGTCTTATAATTCTAAATTCTGAATATCAAATTGAGCTTATAAATCCGTCCGCGGAAAAATTTTTAGGAATTAAAGAAGCCGACTATTTGGGTAAAGATCCATCTGTTATGGCAAACAAGAAAGAGTTGAAAGAATTTGCTAAGACAATATCTAAAAAAGATAAAGAAATTTATAGAAAAGAAGTGGGAGAATCAGAAGAACCTGTTGTTTTAGAAATCACTACGAAATTTATTATAAAGGAAGAAAAGAGAATTGTTACGCTAATTATTTTGCACGATATTAGCAGAGAAAAAGTTGTTGAAAGATTAAAGAGTCAGTTTGTATCAGTGGCTGCACATCAATTGAGAACCCCTCTTTCTATTATCAAATGGAGCTTATGTATGTTGCTTGATGGTGAAATCGGACTTTTAACTAACGAACAAATTGAAATGTTAGATAAGGCACAGCAGACCAATGAGAGAATGATCCATTTGATTAATGATTTATTGAATGTAGCCAGAATTGAAGAGGGCAGATTTATGTATCAACCAAAGACAGTAGATATGATTGAATTATTAGAAAAAATAATAGAACCGATTCAGGCACTGGCGAAAAATAAGAGAGTAAAATTTGAATTTAAGAAGCCGACTGACAAGACTTCAAAAGTAATCAAGGCAGATATTGAAAAATTGAGTTTAGCTATTAAAAATCTTTTAGAGAATGCTATTTTTTATACAAGCTCTGGTGGAAAAGTTATCCTATCTGCAGACAGAATAAATAATGATGTCTTGGTGTCTGTTAAGGACTCAGGCATTGGCATTCCAAAGGATCAGCAGAAGAGAGTTTTTAATAAATTTTTTAGAGGAGATAATGCAGTAAGAATGGAAACAGAGGGAACAGGGCTTGGTCTTTTTATTACTAAAAATATTATTGAGGCGCATGAAGGGAAGATAAGCTTTGAATCAGAAGAAGGCAAAGGCACAACTTTTAAATTCTCTTTACCTGCGATTGGTTAAGTGATATAGTAAGTATATTGTTTGACGATTGTTATTTATAGAATTAAAATAAATCAATATGGCAAAAAATATCTTAATAGTTGAGGATGAGGAACTGCTTCTCAATCTTTTAAAGAAAAAATTGGAAGAGTTGAATTATAAAGTCCTTATTGCAAAAGACGGGATAACAGGATTTAAGGCAATTCAAGAAAATGAACTTGATTTAATTCTTCTTGATGTTGTTATGCCCAAAATGGGCGGGTTTGAGTTGCTAGAAAAAATGGGAGAAGACGAGACCATAAAAAAAGTCCCAGTTATCATTATTT
>JAHIEL010000057.1 GCA_018901715.1 Patescibacteria group bacterium | reverse complement strand
ATGATTGCGGATTAGCGTTTATAGAAGACAATGTTTGGATTGAGGGAGGGTTGGCAGGCAAGCTCACGCTTGTTTCAGCAGACCTTATTAATGAAGAAATAGAAACTAATGTTTGGCTCAAAGGTGATATTGAATATCTCAATGGGCTTGGCACAGATGGTTTAGTTTTGGTTGGCCAGCACAATGTTTTGATTACTCCGGACTCGCCTAATTATATGGATTTGTATGGGGTTTTTATTGCTCAAAATGGGCATTTTGGCAGGAATCATTATTCGCCTTGGCAGTATCCTCAATATGCTAAGAAAGAAGAGCTTGCTATTTATGGTTCAATAGTTAGCAACGGAAGAGTTGGCACCCAATGGACATCGGGCGGCTCATGGGTGTCAGGATATGGAGTGAGGAAGAATATTTATGATTCTAAGTTAAGCATTGATCCGCCGCCATTTTTACCATGCTTAACCGAAGAGTTTGGCTTTAGAGAGTGGCACGAGGTCCAGTAAAAGAAATCATTGATTATTTATCATTAATCATTAAAGAAAAGAAAAAGCCCCGCCCCCGCCCTCTCCAGCAGGGAGGACGTGGGCGGTGAAATCAATAATCAGTTATCAATGATCAGTGATCAATAACTATTTATGTTTGATATATTAAATCTTAATCCCGGAAGTTTTGGTCTAGATATTTCAGACCGAACTTTAAAATTAGTCCAAATAAAAGAGGGCAAACAAGGCCTTAATATTTCTGCCTTAAATCAGGTGAGTATGCCTTCAGGAATTATACGCAGAGGCGAAATTAAGGATATAGAAAAGCTTTCTCTATATATTAAAAAAATAGTATCCAAAACAAGTAAACTTACTAGCAGATATGTTGTTGCCTCTTTGCCAGAAGAAAAATCTTTTTTGCACGCGATTCAAATGCCGAAAATGTCAGACATAGATTTAAAAAAAGCAGTTCGTTTTGAAGCAGAGAATTATATTCCGTTTTCATTAGATAAGGTTTATCTTGATTCTGAAATTATCACATACCCGAAGCCAAAGGGTGACTCTGTAGAAGTTTTAATAACTGCTATGTTAAAAAAGATAGTTGACCCGTATATTAAAGCCATTAAAAAAGCAGGGCTAATTCCTTTAGCCATGGAAACAGAATCTAACGCCGCAGCAAGGGCATTAATAAAAGATGGGATAGCAGAAGAGCAAGTTTATCTAATTGATTTCGGAGCTACTTCTACAAGTTTTAGCGTGTATTATGGAAATTGTTTGCGATTTGCTTCTTTTATTCCTGTTTCTTCCGAAGATTTTACTTTAGCAATTGCTAAAGCAATAGGAAAAGACAGGGAAGAGGCAGAGGTATTAAAAAAACTTCATGGACTAAAAAATAAAGGCATAACAGGCAAAAGGGTTGCAAAAGCCATTGGGCCATGCGTTGACGAATTAGCAGCTGAAATTAAGAAACACATAGAATACTACGAGAGTCGTCCTAAAAGCAATGGCTTAAAGGAAAGAAAAGAGAAAATAAACAAGCTTTTGTTTTACGGTGGCGGGGCAGAATTAAATTATTTATC
The DNA here is from genome assembly GCA_018901715.1 of Patescibacteria group bacterium. Lineage (GTDB taxonomy): Bacteria > Patescibacteriota > Minisyncoccia > Minisyncoccales > PEYH01 > JAHIEL01. Next base: position 1,550 of record JAHIEL010000057.1, on the reverse strand, counting down.
AGAGGCATTGTCAAAAGAATTAAAATTAGAAATAGAAAAAGCAAATTCTATAATTAATCTTTCAAAAGAGTCAAAGAATATTTTTTCAAAGCGTAAACACAAGCCATTTGCTTTTACAGTAGCAATTGGTCTGGCATTAAGAGAGTTTTATGATTAATTTATTGTCTTTAAAAGAAAAAAAAGAGAGAAAACAGGAGCAAGACCTTAAAGTTATTTTTATAATAGGAGTTTTTATTTTAAGTGCCTTAATAGTTGCGGGATTGTCTTTTTTATCAATTGATTTTTATCTTGCTAATCAGGTTGAATATCAGAAGGCATTGACAGAATCACGCATTTCCGAAACTAATCGCATTAAGTTATTGGATGAAAAAATATCTAAAATTGATAATATTTTATTTGAATTTAATGATTTTTATAATGAACAATTTACGATCTCAACTTTTTTATATGAATTAAGCGATTTACTTTTGCCTGGCATTTCGCTTGATTTTTTTTCGTATAATGAGAAAGGCAATAAAATAATGATTACTGGCACTGCTTCAGATGTAGAAGAGGCAGACGAGTTTAGAAACGCGCTAAGAGAACAGGAAGGGCTGAATAATATTATTTTTACTCTGCCTGATTGGCTTCAAACAGGAAAAATTAATTTTAGAGTTGAGTTTGAATTAGAAAAATGAGCCATTCCAAAAAAATCTATTTTTGCATCAGTATTCTAATAATCATTTTAGTTTGTTTTATTATTTTTTTAATCCAGCCGATAATGAGAGGGATTATGAGCAAATCAGCAGAGCTTGAGGAAATAAGACATAAGTTGTCCTCAATTGATTTATTGATTGAGAGTTTTGCGCAATTTGACAATGGTTATAATTATTACGAAGAATACTTGGAAAAAATGAAGGATATCTTGACTAGTGAATCATCTATTGACCCGGAAATACCAATAAATTTTATTAGCTTTTTTAAACAACAAGCAGATGACTTAGAGCTTGTTTTAGGAATTGTTCCAATAGCAACAAAAGAAATAGACGATTTTTGGAAATTTTTGGATTTCAGAATTGAGGGAATGGGAGAATACAAAAATTTTAAGCAGTTTTTAGAAAAACTTGAATTCGGGCATTGGTTTGCTGAAGTTAAAAGTTTAAACATTAGAAAAGAGGAGGTCTTAAAATATGGCGAAGGAGAAGAAGATTTAAAAGATATGAATATAATTGAATTTGATTTAATAATTAGAATTTATGCTCAAGAAAAAGATTGACAAACAGCTTATAGCGAATATGTTTAATTCTTTTTTCTGGTTTTTGGCAGAAAGAGCGTTTTTGAGTTTGATTATTTTATGTTTGATTATTTTTTTCGTAGCTGGAATGGTATTTTATTTTTACGCTTACTTGCCAACAATCAGCGAGCCAAAAGCAGAAATTAGAACAATTAGCGTTAATGAAACAGTTTATAAGCAATTTATATCAAATTATTCGCAAAGAAAAGAAAAACTTTATACCATAGGATTAGAGGACTCAAAAGATTTGTTTTACCGGGATTAACTTAGGCGCACT
>JAHIEL010000056.1 GCA_018901715.1 Patescibacteria group bacterium | reverse complement strand
TGGTGCCGAGAGAGGGAGTTGAACCCTCATGCCCTTGCGGGCAACGGATTTTGAATCCGTCGTGTATTCCAATTCCACCACCTCGGCTTATTTTTACTTTACCTCTTTTTTCTTTATTTTCAAGCCATCTGCACAATCAGGGTTAGAACATTTTGTTTGACCTCGCTTTGTTTTAATGAGCAACCATTTACATTTCAAGCATAGTTCTCCTGTTGGCTTATCCCAAACAGCAAAATCGCATTTTGGATATGTGTCACAGCCATAAAATATTTTTCCTTTTTTAGTTCTTTTTTCTGTTACTTCTCCAGTTTTACATTTAGGACATTTAATATTCAGCTTATTATCTTTTAAGGACTCTGTAAATCTGCATTTTGGAAATCCAGTGCAAGCATAAAATTTTCCAAATCTACCAAGCTTAATAATTAAAGGCGAACTACATTTTGGGCAGATTCTATCTGTTTCTTCTTCAGCTATTTCTTGTTTGGAAAGTTCCTGTTCTTTTTGCTTAAGGTTTTGCTCAAACGGTTCATAGAAATCTCCTATTACTTCTTGCCATTTTTCTTTGTTTTCAGCAATGTCATCAAGTGTAGCTTCCATTTTTGCGGTAAATTTTACATCAACTATGTTTGGAAAATGTTTGACCAAAATATCACTAACCACAATGCCAATTTCTGTTGGAGCGAATCTTTTTTGTTCGTTTTTTTGAACATAGTTTCTTGCTTGAATAGTAGAGATAGTCGGAGCATAAGTGGATGGTCTGCCAATACCATATTCCTCTAGCACCTTTATCAAGCTCGGTTCATTATATCTCGCAGGCGGTTGTGTAAAGTGTTGTTCAGGAATAAGTTTTTTAAGTTCTAGTTTTTCATTCTCTTCTACACTCGGAAGTTCGGCCTCCTGGAATTTCATTGGATAGATTTTAAGAAATCCATCAAATTTTAATATTTGACCATTAGCTTGGAAAATATAATCCTTTGCTTTGATTTTTATATTTGTGGCATCAAATAGAGCGGTCGCCATTTGGCTAGCTAAAAATCTGTTAAAGATAAGGTGATATAGTTTTTCCTCTGATGCGTTTTTGAAATGTGGATTAATTTCAAGTTGTGTTGGCCTTATTGCTTCGTGCGCTTCCTGTGCTCCTTTTGATTTAGTTTTAAATGTTCTGAAAAAGTAATAATTTTTGCCGTATTTTTTATTAATATGGCTTTTTGCCGAAGATATTGCTTGAGCAGAAAGATTTAAAGAATCAGTTCTGTGATATGTGATAAGTCCTCTTTCGTAAAGTGATTGAGCCAACATCATAGTTCTTTTAGAGGTAAATCCAAGCCATCTGCCTGCTGTTTGCTGGAGAGTGCTTGTAGTAAAGGGAGGCAGAGGATGTTTTTTAGTTTCTTTTTTATCAATGCTCGCAACCTGATATTCTGTGCCTTCTAAGTCCTTAACAATCGCATCTACCTCTTTTTTATTTTCTATTCCTAATTTAGGAATTTTTTTGCTATCTTTTTCTATCAAAATTGCCTCAAATTCATTTTTTACCCCATCTTTTTTATTTAATAAGGCAGTAATGCTCCAATATTCCTGTTTAATAAATTTTTCAATTTCCCTTTCTCTCTCAACAATTAAACGAACAGCAACTGACTGGACTCTGCCCGCAGAAAGTCCGCGAGCTACTTTTTTCCAAAGAAAAGGGGAGAGTTTATATCCCACAATCCTGTCTAAAACCCTTCTCGCTGTTTGGGCGTTGACTAATCCCATATCTATTTTTCTTGGATTTTTCAATGCCTCCTTAATAGCAGATTCAGTTATTTCGTGAAAAACAATTCTTTCATAATCTTTAAGTTTTAAAATTTCCTTTAAATGATAAGCAATAGCTTCGCCCTCTCTGTCTTCGTCAGTAGCTAAGATTATTTTATCTGCTTCTGCAGCGTCTTTTTTGAGCTGGTTTACGATTTTTCTTGATTTAGTAGGAATAACATATTGTGGTTCAAAGTTTTTTTCAACATCTACGCCAAGTTTTGATTTTGGCAAGTCCCTGATATGCCCAAAACTGGCAGAGATTTTATAATCTTTGCCTAAAAATTT
>JAHIEL010000055.1 GCA_018901715.1 Patescibacteria group bacterium | reverse complement strand
TTTAGATTTAGTTCAGGAAAAAACTTTTCCTATTGGTAATTATTTTAAGAAACTAATAGAGAGAAATGAACTTTTGGCTTACGAATCTTCTCAAAGGTTTTACGAGATCGGTTGTCCATCGGGGTTAAAGGCAACAAAGGACCTTATAGAAACGAAAAGTCCATAGTTTACAAAAAAAATTATGTATGTTAGATTTTAATATACATAGTATTTAAACTTATGATTATTGTTAGAGCACCAATGAGAATATCAATTGGAGGAGGAGGCACTGACCTCCCTTCTTATTATTCTAAATTCGGTGGAGAATGGACTTCAGTTGCCATTAATAAATATGTTTACATTACAGTCCATAAAAGATTTGATGATAGCATTCGGGTATGTTATACAAAAACAGAAAATGTGAATAAGCCGGATGAAATTCAGCACCCTTTATTTAGAGAGGCCTTGAAATTATTAAAAATTGACGGAGGAATAGAGATTTTTTCTTCAGCTGACATTCCTTCAAATACCGGCCTTGGCTCTTCAGGGAGTTTTACTGTTGCCTTGCTCACTGCCCTGCATACACATTTGCAAGATATGAAAAAAGAGGGTCCTCTTTCCAAGACAGAAATTGCAGAGCAGGCATTTCATATTGCTACGGATTTATTAAAAGAGCCCTCTGGCAAGCAAGATGAATATATCGCTGCCCACGGAGGCCTAACCTCGTTTTCCGCTTCTCCAGAAGGGGGGGTAGCTGTTGAGCCACTTTATCCTGGAAAAATACCTCTTCAGGTTATAGATGAGTTAGAACACGATCTTTTGATGTTTTATACTGGCATTAGAAGAGCGTCTTCTCAAATCTTACAAGAACAAGCTCAATCTACTGAAAAAGGAGAAAAAGATATAGTAGATAATCTTAATCAAGTAAAACAAATTGGAATAGAAATCAAAAAGGCCTTGGAAAGAGGTGACTTAAATCAATTCGGAAAATTATTAGACATTCACTGGCAGGAGAAGATAAAAAGAAAAGGAACTTCAGACCCAAGAATTAATCAATGGTATAAAATAGCCAAGGAAGCAGGAGCAATTGGCGGGAAATTGATGGGAGCTGGTGGTGGAGGATTTTTCCTGTTTTATTGTGATAGTCAAAAAGAAAAATTAAGAAAAGCAATGGCTTCACAAGGTCTCATAGAAACGCCATTTCGCTTTGATTTTGAGGGAGTAAAGGTCGTTGCAAATTTTATATAATAATTTAAATAAATGAAAATATCAGAATATATAACAAAATATCTCTCGGAAACAGAAGAAATAGTAAAAAGTATAGATAAAGAAGCAATTGAAAAAGTTGTAAATGTTTTATTATGGGTGAAATCACAGAAAGGAAGACTTTTTTTCTTGGGAGTAGGTGGGGGAGCAGGAACTGGTTCCCATGCGGCTAATGATTTTAATAAATATGCCAAAATTTCCAGTTTTTGTTTAAGTGATAATGCCTCCTTGATAACTGCCCTAACTAACGATGAAAATTTTGATGCAATTTTTAAAAGACAATTAGAGATGCATAGTTTAACACCAAATGATTGTCTTTTTATTTTTTCTGTAGGTGGAGGGACAGAAACAACCTCCAAAAATTTAGTCGCAGCTATTGAATATGCCAAAGAAATTGGAGCTAAAATTGTTGGCGTGGTAGGAAAAGATACTGGAGCTACTGCTCAAAAAGGTGATGGTTGTATAATTGTTCCTTGTCCGGAAGAATCAAGAAGAACAGCTCATACCGAAAGTTTTCAGTTAATGATGGACCATCTAATAGTTTTTCTTTTAGATGAAATAGGAAATGAAATGAAGAATAAAGCTATTTTTTGGGATCGAGATGGGATCATAAACAAGGTGGTAACTAGAAATGGGGAAACATCTTCTCCTTGGAAATTAGAAGAATTTGAGATTTTATCTGATGTGAAAGAATGTCTAGAAATGTCTAAAGAAATGGGATTTCTAAATATAGTTTTTACCAATCAGCCAGATATAAGCAGGGGCAATTTAAGAATAGAAGATTTAGAAAAAATGCACAAAATTATAGCCGAGAAATTACCAATGGATGAAATTAAATTTTGTCCCCACGATAATCAAGATAATTGCTCCTGCCGAAAGCCAAAGCCCGGGCTTATATCTGAAGCAGTGGAAAAATGGTCTATTGATTTAGGGAAATCATATGTGATTGGCGATAGTTGGAAAGATATTGAAGCTGGTAAATCAGCTGGATGCAAAACATTTTTACTTAGGAGAGAATATAATAAAGATTTTCAAAAAGATTATGATTTTGAAATAAATAATCTAAAACAAGCGGTCAAAATCATTAAAAAATTAGATAAAAAATAAAAATATATGAAAATATTTATTGATTCAGCTGACACAGAAGAAGTTAAGAAATATCTTTCCGCTGGTCTTTGTGATGGGGTCACCACTAACCCGACGATCTGTTTAAAATGCGGAGTTGCTGGTGGAATGGAGGGGATAAAAAGAAGAACAATACAGATTGCTAAATTGATTGAACCTCGGCCAATGAGCGTTGAAGTGACAAGCGAGAATCCAGAGGAAATTCTTCAACAAGCAAGAGATTATGCTAAATTGGCTGAAAATATTGCAGTAAAAATTACTATTACTGACAGAGAAGGAAAAAGTTTTTTGCCAGTTATCCAAAAATTGGTAAGCGAAGGAGTGAGAGTTAATGTTACAGCTATGACTACTTTTAATCAGGCAATTTTGGCTGCCAAAGCAATTAAATCAGGGATGGAAGCAAATCCTGAAAAAGCAAAAACCCCTCATTTTATTAGTATTTTCGCTGGCAGAATTTCTGAAGAACAAGGAGTAGAGAGAGCTTTTAATGTTTTGAAAGAACTTAGAAATTGGCTTGACTTTCATCAATATAAAGGAATTGAAATTATTGTTGGTTCAGTAAGAACTCCAGAGAATGTTGAATATTGGTCCAGAACAGGCGCTCATATTTTAACTATTCCCCCTGAGGTCATAGCCAAATCATTGCTCGGAGCAAGGACAAAAGAAACAGTTGCCCAATTTATTAATGATGCTAAAAAATCAATGGAAGAACTCGCTTAAAGTATCACAGATTGTAAATGAAAAAGATAAATATCATAACCACAATTGGGATAGGAATAATTCTTATTTTTATCAGTAGCTTGATAATGTTTTCTGATAAGACAGAACAGCCAATTTCCCAAGAAGAAATTGGAGTTTCTCAAGAAAATGTTAAAAAGGAAATAGTTTTATTGGTTATTGATGATAGCGAAGGAACTCCAAGAACTTTTGAGGTAGAATTCAACGAAGAAGCGACTGCTTTTGATTTATTAAGAGATAAAGCAGAGGAATTAGATATTTTTTTAAAAATAAAAAATTATGATTTCGGAATTCTTATTGAAGCCATTGGAGATAAAAAAAATGGCCAAGATGGAAAATATTGGCTCTATTATGTTAATGGAGAGATGCCAATGATATCCGCTGATCAACAAGCGATAGAATCAGGAGATAAAATAGAGTTTAAATTTGAAAAATCAGCCTTTTAAATTATGAATATTTCTAAAAAGGGCAAAGCTATAAAACTTTTAGTTGCTTTAATTTTTATTTTAATAGGAATTTCTTTGAGAGTGCTTCCTCATCCTCCTAATTTTGCTCCGATTGCTGCAATAGCTTTATTCGGAGGAGTTTATTTTTCAAAAAAAATAAGTTTAACCATTCCAATTTTAGCTATGATGGTTAGCGATATATTCCTCGGATTTTACCAACCCATTTTAATGGCTTTTGTATACGGAAGTTTCATTTTATGCGTTATTTTAGGATTTTGGCTCAAAAAGCATAAGAAATGGCAGACAGTTTTAGGAAGTTCTCTTTTGGCCGGCTTGATATTTTTTCTTTTAACAAACCTTGCTGTCTGGGCATTTACTCCATGGTATGCGAAAAGCATCTCTGGATTAGTTCAGTGTTATTTAATGGCTTTGCCATTTTTTAGAATGACTTTGCTGGGAAATTTGTTCTATGTAACTATCTTTTTCGGAGCTTATGAAATAATAGAAATTTGGATTAGAGAAAAATTTCGAGTAATTGCAACAACTCCCATTTTTGTAAATGCAAAGATATGAAGATTACTTTTATCTCACTAATAGAAGATGTTTCTATACCGGGTCTGCGTTTTTTATCGGCCTTTATCAAAAAGGAAGGTCATCAATCAGAGATAATTATGCTTCCAAGAGTTTATTCTGAAGGGCTGAATGATCATGTCTCTTTTTTATATCCTTATCCAAATATTGTTCTTGAGCAACTTGTGGAAAAGTGTAGAGAATCTGATTTGATTGGTCTTTCTTTGATGTCTTGTCATTTTGATAATGCTGTTTACATCACTCGTTATTTAAAAAAACATTTATCTTGTCCAATCATTTGGGGAGGAATTCATCCCACTATACGACCATTGGAGTGTCTGGAACATGCTGATATGGTATGTGTTGGAGAAGCAGAATTAAGTTTGAGCATGTTGATGGAAAGAATATCTAATAAAGAGGATTGGAAAACGATTTCTGTCCAGGGCATATTAAAGCAAGGAGAAAAACTTGAGCAATTTCTACCAGGGTCTATTTTAGAAGACTTGAAAGAATTACCTCTTCCAGATTATGATTTAAAAGATCAATTTCTTTTATATAAAAACAACCAAATAGTTCGATTAGATAAAAATTTATTAGGCCACAATCTTTATATCTCCTATGTAACAACTCTTTCGCGGGGATGTCCCTATGCTTGTGCTTATTGTTGCAACAATGCTCTAAATAAGGTTTATGCAAGAAGAATGCCTATCCGACACAGACCTGTTCAAAACATAATAGAGGAATTAGAAATAGCAAAAAAATCTATACCAGGGTTGAGAGAAATAGTTATAACAGATGATGCTTTTTTCGCTCAATCTCAAGAGAGAATAGAAGAGTTTTCCGAAGAATATAAGAAAAAAATAGACCTGCCTCTTAAGGTTCTTACTACTCCAGTTACTTTTACATTACCTAAGGCAAGAGCATTAGTAAAAGCAGGGTTGTGTGCCACGGCAGTGGGCATCCAGTCGGCCAGTTTACGGACTAGAGCTCTGTATAATCGGTCTGATACATTAGAGCAAGTATTAGC
>JAHIEL010000054.1 GCA_018901715.1 Patescibacteria group bacterium | reverse complement strand
TTTCATAACTAAAATCACCATCTTCAAACGGAGATATCTCTCTTAAAAAGAAATAGCGGACAGGATCAGTGCCGTATTTTTTTACGAGTTTATTTGGATTAACTACATTACCTAAAGATTTAGACATCTTTTGCCCTTCTGCGGTAATATAGCCATGTACGAAGATCCTCTTAGGTAAATCCAGTTCCAACGATAATAGTAGTGCCCCCCAAATCACAGTATGATGCCAAAGTATATCTTTGCCTATGGCATGTATATCTGCTGGCCAAAACTTTTTAAAATTATTACCAGGATAACCTAATGTGCTTAAATAATTAATTAAGGCGTCTACCCAAACGAAAAGCGTAAAATCGGTATCAAAAGGCAATGGCACGCCCCACCCCACTGACTTTCTTGATATGCTTAAGTCTTCTAAATCCTTAAGCCTGTTGACAATCTCTTTGCTTCTAGATTGAGGAATAACAAAATCCGGATTATTTTTGAAGTAATTTAATAAATCATCTTTATATTTCTTCAATTTGAAAAAATATGTCTCTTCTTCTATCTTCTCTAATAATTTCTTGTGAATAGGGCATTTATTGTCTATTAGGTCTCTTGGCAAGTAGAAGCTCTCACAGTCCACACAATAGAGTCCTTTATAGTGCCCCTTATATATATCTCCCGACTTATATATTTGCTGAATAATCTCTTGCACGACATCTATATGTCTCTTTTCGCTGGTTCTAATGAAATCATCGTACTGAATATTTAAATCATCCCAAGATTTTCGGAAATGACGAGACATCCTATCCACAAATTCTTGAGGTTTAATCCTCTCTTTTTCTGCACGCCTCTGTATCTTGAGACCATGTTCATCAGTCCCCAAACTAAAATGCACCCTTGCCCCACTAGTCCTTTTATGTCTAGCCAAGACATCTGCCTGAATCTTTTCCAAGGCATGTCCTATATGAGGTTGTCCCGAGGGATAATCTATCGCAGCCGAAATATAAAAAGCTTCTTTTTTCATATTCTTACATATTTATATAGCCATATTTCTTGTTCCTAAAATCTATATTATCAATAGCCCGATGCATATCTCTAATCCTCTTCTCGTGCCGCAATCGATGGCCAATTAAGTCAAATAATTTTAGTAAGTCTATTTTTCTATTCACTCTAAGTTGCCAATAGTTTTCATTATGAATAAATCCTGTACCAAAATTTTTTCCTTTTGTCTTCGCCTCTGTCATTTTACTACAGACAACACCTAGGCTCATTAATTTACTTCTAATTTGCCTTAAGAGTCTATGATTATAATTCCCTAAACTATAGAAAGCCAATCCTTTCTTATCGATAAAGATAGATCCTTCGGCGTCAGTAAAGCCAGCCAAGAAAGCACAGAATAGCTCTTTGTCTTCGGAAATCCATTTATCCGCTAAAACTCTCTTTTTTAATAAAAAATCGAAAGAAAGATTAAAGTAGCATTCAATCTGAATATAATTATCTCTATTGGGTTGCTTTTTAATCCATATTCTTCCATAGCCCTGAAACAGTTCTTTAATTAATTTTATTTGCTCTCTCTTTGTTGATGCACAATCTGCATGAATTGTTTCACTATTAATATAAGATTTTCTTACCCTTAGGTCACCCATGGCAAATCCTATAATATAAGCTTTCTCAGCATGATCTCCTTCAAAATCTTTTCTCGGATAAATAATATGTGCTTCTGCCAAACTTCTAGTAGGTAATCCCAATCGCTTAATCTTGCCATCTATAGCAGTATAGCTACAATTATATAATTTTGCTATCTTTCTGCTAGACATTTTTTTGTTTATGTATAAATCCTTCAATTCAAATGCATCAATAATAACTGATTTTCTCCCTTGTGGCAATCGCTCAATATTATGTTTCTTAAGATATTGCCAAACAGCACCCTGGCAACAATTATAAAAATCCGCTATTTCGTAAGTGGTCATATCCTTCTCTTTATATAAATATCGCAACTCTTTTTCTGGAAGATTAAGTGCTTTCATAAAAAATAAAAAGGGTATTCTCCCTTTAATTATAATATAAATTAGCAAATTTTTAAATTTTCTTAATCACAATTACAAATTCGCCTTTTACTTTATCTTTTTCTAATTCTTTAATAACTTTGTCAATCGAACCTCTATAGATTGTTTCAAATTTCTTGGTTAATTCTCTGCCAACGACAAGCTCTAAATCAGGGCTCAATTCTTTCAGCTGATTTAATGTTTTTAAAATTCTGTGACACGACTCATAAACTATTACAGAATGCTCTGATTTTAAAATTTTTTCAAAAAATTTTGCTCTTTTTCTTTTTTGAGGAATAAATCCCAAGAATAAAAATCTATCCATTGGAAAACCAGCGATTGAAGCGATGGAAGTGAGCGCGCTTGGTCCTGGAATTGGAATAATTTCAATATCTTCTTTTGTATCAATAACTTTCTCAATCAATTTATTGCCTGGGTCAGAAATGCCTGGAGTGCCAGCATCACAAACCATGGCCAAATCATTATCCTTTAAAAGCTTTAAAATATAATCTATTTTTGCAAGCTTAGAGTGTTGGTGGTAACTTATTGTTTTAACTTTAATATCGTAGTGATTTAAAAGCTTTTGAGTCCTTCTTGTGTCTTCGCATAAAATAAAATTAACCCTCTTAAGGGTTTCAATAGCTCTTGCGGAAATATCATCTAAATTCCCTATTGGAGTTGAAACTACAAAAAATTTAGGCATCTTTAGATAAAGCGTTTTTTTCTAATTCCTGCTTTCTTTGTAAAAATCCACTTATAAACTCATAAAACATCCCTACTAATGGGATGGCAAGAATTGCGCCCATAAGCCCCCAAAGCTTAGCTCCCATTAAAAGGGAAATCAAAACTAAAGAAGGGGAAAGCCGCAAAAATTTCTTTGTAAGAACTGGCATTATCACATAACTTTCAATCTGTTGAGCAATAAGAAACGCGAGTAAAAATATTAGCGCCTTTGGAAGACCACCTATTGCCAAGACAAAAAGTGTGATAACAAGGCCACTCAAAAATGGACCAATGCTAACAACTATATTAGAAACTCCAGCTAATAGACCAAAAGATGCAGCATAAGGAATATTTAAAACAAAAACAGTAATGCCTGCTGACAAACCAATAAAAATGCAACAAAAGATTCTAACTGCAAACCATGAAGAAACTTTTTTCTGGCTGTTGCGCCAAACATTACTAATATATTCCTTATATCTATATGGAGAAGCTAACTTTATTGCTTCAGAAACACCTTTCTCTTCAAGAGATAAAAAGAAAGCAATCGCAAAGATGGCTACTGCTGACATTAAACCGCCAAAAAAAGTTCCTATTGCAACAAAAATATTAGAAGACGCATCAAACAATATCCCGCCTATTGTTTCAGAAAAAGTATTAAAATCCCTAAACGCCTCTATCCCTAAACCGCTTAAATAGGGGGCAAGTTGATTAAAGTAATCAGGAAGTTTAATAGTGAATTTCTGAAGTTCTAAAAAAAGTATTGGAGAAATAAGATAGATAAAAAGGCTAAGAAAAACAAATATACTCAAATAAACCAAAATGCAGGCCAAAATTCTTGGAACTTTTAACTTTCTAAAAAAGTTAATGGCTGGGTTAAATAAAATTGAAATTATCAGGGCAAAGATAAACCAAATTAGAATATCTCTCACAAGAAAAATAAGATAAAGTCCGCCAAGAGCAATGATTATCTTAACGATTGTTGCCCATGAAATATCTAAAATCTCTTGAGGCCTTATTTTCTCGGGAATAGAGGGAAATGATTGTTCTTCTGTTTCTGTTTCCATTTAACTATTTTAAAACTCTTTTAATAAATTATCAAATCGTTCTTTTTGTTTTTTCTCTTTAAAAGGACCTATTAAAGCAAGATTTAAATTTTCTGGTTTGAATATATCTTTCGTGACTGATAATATATCTTCTTCGCTCACTTTGTCTATCTCTTTAAAGATTTCTTTTGTGGTTAAAATTTCTCCTGTCAAAAGCTGTTGACCGCTATAAAAAGAAGCTAAGGCGTCAGAGGTTTCAAGGGAAAGAGCCATTTTGCCTTTGATAAAATCCTTTGCTTTTTTAAGCTCAATTGAACTAACCTTTTTTTCTGATATTTTTTTAAATTCTTTTAAAATAGCGATAATCGCCTTGTCTGCTTTTTTATTATCAATCCCAGCTATAATAATTAAACTGCCTGTGTCCGGGTCAATGTCAAGCTGGGCTGAAACATAATAAGCAAGTCCTAGTTTTTCTCTTATCTCTACAAATAAACGAGAACTCATCATTCCTCCTAAAATATTTGCTAAAATTTGGAGTGCGTATTTTTGCGGATGAAAAGCATTATATGCCCTCACGCCCAGACAAAGATGGGTCTGGTCAGTTTTTTTAAAATATATTAACCTTTTTGGCACGCTCTGCTTTTCTATAACTGCTACCTTCTTAACTGCTCTGCCTTTTTTTATTTTAGAAAAAGATTGTTTTACTTTTTTTATCGCCTCTTTTTCATTAAAGTTCCCAGACACACAAATTAAAGTATTCTGGCTCGTATAAAAACTTTTTCTATAATCTAAAAGCTTTTTCCTGCTCATTTCTTTTACTGCTTTTTTAGTGCCTGCTACATCCCATCCAGCTGGTTGGTCGCCATATAAAAGTTTCTTCCAAAGATTTTGAACATAAATCATTGGATTGTCTAAATACATATTGATTTCTTCAATTATCACTCTTTTTTCCTTTTTAAGTTCTTTTTCTGGCAAAAAAGAATTTAAATAAATATCTGATACCCAGTCCAGTGCCAAATCAAATCTTGATTTTTCCACTTTAGCAAAATAACCAGTATATTCTTCACTCGTGAACGCATTATAACTTCCTCCAACCATATCTAATGTTTCAGCAATAGATAGGGCTGTGGGTCGTTTTTTTGTGCCCTTAAAAAGCATATGCTCTAAAAAGTGAGAAATACCATTGATTTCTTTTTTCTCATATTTACTGCCAACTTTAGCCAAAACTAAAACCGTTATTGCCTGCGTGTTTCTATCGGGCACAGTAATTATCCTTAATCCATTTTTAAGTTTTGTTTTGTTATACATATTTTTAAAGTATAGCTTAATTAATGAATTTTTAAAACAAAAACTTCCTGTTCTCCTCTAAGCCAAAGAGAAGAGGAAGGGAGAGTCCAAAAAGACAAGAAGCCCCTACAAATGTCTGTGTCTAAAACATTTAAAAAGAGCGCCGAAGCGCTCTTTTTTTTATTTCTTCTTTGCTGCCTTCTTTACTTTCTTCTTTGCTTTTTTCTTAACCATTTTCTTAGGACTTTTAAAGGTCCAATTTTTAGTGAGAGCTTTAAGGCGACGAACTCCTAAAAAACATCTCTACTTATATTATTTTTCTATTTATAACTCTTGTCAACTGTTAATAAAAAGAAAAGCTAAATTTGGACAGCGTAGATGTCAAATATCTACGGCGATTTTAACTTTGATAAATTTTTATAGGTTTTGCTTGATCTGTGCTCTATAGCTAAAATTTTAATTGAATTATCTATTTTGCGAAAAATAATGCGCAAACTGCCTTTACGAACTCGGAACAAATCTTCTCTGTCTTTTAGCTTCTTCAAATCTAAATTCTCAAAATTATTATTATCAATCTGCGACAAAGTATCCTTGATCTTTTCTCTTTCTTTCTGGCTTAATTGATTTAGGATTTTATCTATTTTATCCATAAATCTTACAATCGTTGCAAAAGTTCCTTAATGTCAACTCCTCCTTTTCTAATTTTGGTAAAATCTATCACTTCTTCCCATGATTCAATTTCAATAGGAGATATTTTGAATAAAGGCACAGATCTCTTGAAAACAATAAAAGAATTACCCTTCTTAACTTTTTGGGCATATTCTTGCATATTTTCTCTTAAATTTTTAAGAGTAATAATATTTTCCATAATTTTAGATTA
>JAHIEL010000053.1 GCA_018901715.1 Patescibacteria group bacterium | reverse complement strand
CACTTCGTCAACATTATAATAAAACAAATGGAATCTCACTAACTTAATTATTTTTTCAGCATCTTTTTTAGAAAACTTTAAGCGCTGAATAATTTGCGCTGTCATTTTAGCTCCCACTATTTCGTGGTTATAAAAAGTTGAATCCTGGCCTTTTCCTTCTTTGGTTCTTGGCTTTCCAATATCGTGAAGCAGAGCGGCTATCCGCACATATTTGTTAAACCCCTTTTTTGCGGCAAAAGCCAAAGACCTGATTGAATGTTCATAAACATCATATATATGATGTTTGTTCTGCCCTACTTTATAGCTCTCTAATAATTCGGGAATAATATGTTTCAAAAGCCCTGTTTCCCTTAAAAGCTCTATGCCTTTGTCTGGCTCATCTGCCATTATAATCTTTAGAAACTCATCTCTTATTCTTTCATTAGAAATAAACTCTAGTAGGCCTGCTTGTTTTTTTATTGCTTTTAAAGTTTTTTCTTCTATTTTAAAGCCAAGAGTAGTGGCAAATCTTATTGCCCGAATTAAACGCAAAGCATCTTCATTAAATCTTTCCTCTGGTTTGCCCACTGCTTTTATTAATTTATTTTTCAAGTCCTTTTCTCCGTCAAACTTATCAATAAGCTCTCCTTTTGAATCTATGGCTAAAGCATTCACAGTAAAATCCCTTCTTTTTAAATCATCATCTATATTTTTTGCCCAGCTAACTTTATCAGGATGCCGTTTGTCAGTATATTTTTCTTCTGTTCTAAAAGTTGTAATCTCAACTTCTTTTAAATTTACTTTTTTGCTTTTAGTTAAAACCGTAGTTGTGCCAAACTTATTTATAGCAAAACTTTTAGGAAATATTTTTCCGACTTGCTCTGGTCTAGCATTAGTTGCTATATCCCAATCATTTGGTTCTTTTTTTAAAAGCACATCTCTAACACATCCGCCAACAACAAATGCCTGAAAACCCTTGTTCTCTAATTTTTCAATTACTTCTTTTACTGGTTTAGGAATAATCATAATTTATAAATATATATCTATATGTTGAGAATAACCTAAAAACTTGTTTGTTTCAATTATTTTGATAGAATATAGATAATGCCCTTGTAGCTCAACTGGATAGAGTGCCTGTCTTCGGAACAGGAGGTTGAAGGTTCGAATCCTTCCAGGGGCATATAAATTTTTGCCTTTACAAAAATTTGAGTAGTTAGGAATTAGTAATTAGTAATTAGCGCAAGGAAGCAAACATTTATTCCAAACAAAAATTTATCCCTAATTACAAATTACTCACACAAATTACAAAAAATTCAAACATAGATCAACTGTAGATGTTTGACATCTACACAACTAATTGTAATTAACTTAAAAATATGTCTAAAACTATCAAGCTCATATTCGCCATAGTTCTTATTGCTGGCATTTTCAGCGCTAATAATGCTTTTGCCGCTGGCATTGTTCCTTGCGGGCAAAGCACAGATGATGCGACTACAACAATAGATGAAAGTGCTGACTGCACTCTTTGCCACTTTTTTATTCTAATTACAATGGTAGTCAATTTTGTTTTATTCAGATTAACCGCACCTCTCGCCCTTTTAATGCTCATAATCGGCGGAGCAATGTTTATGCTCGCAGCTGGAAATCCAAGCACTATAACCCAAGCGAGAAAACTAATTGCTTCTGTTTTAATTGGTATTGTAATTATTTATGGAGCATATTTCTTGGTTGGAATATTTCTGCAATCAGTTGGACTAAACACTTGGACAACAACAATCTATCAAAGCTGGTGGGGAGGATTCTACGAAATTGACTGCGAAGTGGACGAAACACCAATGGCGCCACCAGCTCCAGGTCCAGGTCCGGGCATTGTGGCAGCTCCTTTTGTCCCACCCGTGATCCCAGGAGTTCTGCCTATAATAATACCAATCGCGCAAACCTTTTCTGGCCCCGCAACTGTTATAACTTTTCCGTAGATTGATAATTTATTTTAAATTAAATTGTGTCTAAAAAAGCAAAATTTTTAATAACCGTTCTAATTTTCTATTGTTTCCTTGTTGCTAACCAGGCATCAGCCGCACCTGCAGTCAAACCAATTTATTCAATGGCTGTTTCGGGTAGTGTTACCATGAATGAAGCAGGCGGCTATGCTCGAATAATATTAACTGATACCTCTGGTAATGAGTATTTAATGTATGAAGGCCAAGGACCTTTTGATTCAGGTTCGTTTTCTTTTGAAAATACTTGTGAAGAGACATGTGTTTTGAATGGGGTTGTTCCTAAACAAGTTAGCGTGGAACTGTCTGGGGCAGAGATCTATATTGACAAACTCTTTATGATAGAAGATAAGTCATCTATGAATACGCAGGTGCAGGCAATGGGTATGCAGACATATAGTGAGGCATTAGACCCTATTCAGGAGGATGTAAAGATTGATGAGATGAATCAATATATTCAAAGCAAAGGAATGGAATGGACAGCAGGAAAAACATCTATTTCCTCTCTTTCGTATACAAAAAAGAAAAAAGTTTTTGGTTCAACAAACGCATTGCCCAATCTAGAAGGGTTTGAATACTACACAGGAGGAATTTTTGAAACAAGCGATACAAGAAATCTTCCCAAATCTTCTTCCTCTAACTTCCCAAGCAATTTTGATTGGAGAGATAGGCATGGGGAAAATTGGATGACGCCTGTTAAAAATCAAGGTAATTGTGGTTCATGCTGGATTTTTGCTCCGATAGGGGCGATAGAGGCCATGACTAACCTTTATTTTAACGATCCCGATTTAAACATTATTCTATCCGAACAATATATTCTTTCTTGTGCGACTGCAAGCACTGGATGCTTAGAAAATTCAACAAGTCCTACATTAGATCATTTCTATAGTGACGGAATAATAACACAAGATTGCCTTCTTTATGATTATATTTCAAGCGATGCATCAGACTTTAGCAATCTTTGTAATGAAAAATGTATAAACTGGAATGATAAACTTGTACGAAGCAATGCCACCTCTCCCTATATAAATGGCACTTGGAGAGAAAATTTAATAATAGGAGGACCGTTTGTAATCCTCCGAACCATTCCAGGAGGAAACCATTATATAGTTATTGTCGGATATAATACCAATGACAACGGCGATATTGAAGTAATATATAAAAATAGTTATGGCCCGGATTGGGGAGAAGAAGGATACGGAAGATTATTAGAAAATGATCATTCAGTATTCTACTCCTTATCATCAAACCCAGTGAATATAAGAACGCCCATTACAATACCATGGAACCCTGGTCTAGGAATACAATGTACAGATAATGATAACGATAATTATTGCAATTGGGGAATTTCGGAAACTAAACCTTCTAGTTGTCCTTCCTCGTGCAAATCAGAAAAAGATTGTGATGATGATAATCTTAATTTGGGTCCCTTTATTAGTTCAACAAATTTTAACTGTTCAGTTATAAACAATCAGGGAGATATTATAACTCCTTCAGTTGGAACGATAACTCCTAATTCAGCACAAATTAATGTAGAGAAAACACTTACTGTTAGTGTCTCAGATAATATTAAGGTTGCTGGATGTAAATTATTTATTGATGGCTCTGACAAGGGCGCGATGACTCTCTCT
>JAHIEL010000052.1 GCA_018901715.1 Patescibacteria group bacterium | reverse complement strand
TGTGAGAATATTGCCTGAAGCCAAGGCGTATAACTGCATTGCCTGCAACGGCCCGCAAGGCATAAATCCATTTAATAATCCAATAATAAAAGGGCCTCTTGGTTTTCTAGTGTGGCGTTGCGAATACAAAAAGCGGGCAATAAATATTGGAGTTCTTAATTTGATTTTTTCCAACCATTTAAAATTAGTAAGCAGAGAAAGCCCCATTAAAAGCATAAAAATTCCGGCTATTAAAACAATAATACCGGTAAATGTTGGGTTAATCGCGAAAAAAGAACCAAATCCACCCAAGATGGCGCCTATTAGAGTATAAGAGATTATTCGAGCTATATTATACTGAAGATGAGGCGTGAAAGAAATCTTCTTCTCTTGAGATTGAGTTTGATGTCTGGCAGTGTATGTCACAACCAAACCACCGCACATTCCTACACAATGGAAGCTTACTAAAAAACCAATCAAAAAGATAAGCCAATACCCTATGTTCTGCTCATTCAGCTTAGCCAATATTTCTAAAAGCCCAAGATTTTTAATCAAAAAATAACCGAGTATAAAAACAATCAGCAAAATGCTGGCAATCAAAAACCTTTTAGCCATTGGCTTTTCCCTTGATCCACTGTTCTCCTCTGAAGCAACCTTATATCCTAACTTTTCAATTGTTTCAAAAATCTTTTTTTGAGAAATCTTTTGGTCATCAAATTCTATTTCACACTCCCCTGTTTTTAAATAAACATTGACATCTTTCACTCCAATCAAAACATCAACCTCTGTTTCAATTAGGGTCTTACAGCTTTTGCAATGGATTCCTTTAATTTGAATTTTTATTTCTTTTAGCATAATTTATTAGTCATATTATTTATTATATATTTTTGTAACCTTTAGAATTTCTTGAGTCATCTCTTGTTTTTTCTTGTTATTCTTAGAAGATACTGCTTTAGCAAAACAAGTATTAAGATGGTTCTCCATTAACATCTGATGAGCTGATCTTAAAAGACCAATCACTGCCAGATTTTGCTGCATTATACTAATACAATACTTGTCGTCTTCAAGCATTTTGATAATCTTAGAAAGCGAGCTATTGGCTTTCTTAAAATTAATAAGTGTTTTCTGTTTTTCTTTAGTCATATTATTTTTATTTAAAATTAATAATGTTTATACCCTGACCATAGGTATAGGTATATACTATCAAATTTAAAAATCTTGTCAAGAGGAAAACAAAAAAATCCTTTCTTGCGATTGGAAAAATTTGAAAGGGAGGAAGGACAGTAGTCCTAGCTCCCCTTCACCTCCTTTAGGCATAACTGTGTCTGCGGACCGAAGATTCAAATCGGTCGCCGATGGTCTCGCAAACTCGCTTACCACTCCGAGCAAGCACCTGCTCGGCACTAAGTGTTCGGCCCGTCTTACGATCGAGATTCCTGCTGTGAAAACTCATGGCTCTGCAAGCCCGTGAATTCTTGGCACATGTTGCCGCATTTTTCATGCTTATCTCCCCCTTTATTTCCTTAAGCTCCGAACTAATTCAGGGATTAGGGAGATAAAAGGTGGATGGGGTGGCGTTTTCGTAAGGAGGTGGATCTAGTGAAGAGACACCATCCGACGCTTTGCCACCCCATCCGGTGAAGTGGGCTCTCGTCCCATAGAAGCAATCGAAGAAAAACTATTTTAATTTCCCTTCGATTGCTCCCGGAGGGAGGGAGCAATCATTTTAGAAAGTGCTTGCACACTAATTGTGTACGCTTACATTATAGCACAAAGATTTATTTTGTCAATAGCTTATGAAGCCCTTTAATATCTTTCTCAAAATAATTACTTTTTGGCCATGCATTTATATTATCTCCTGCATACCTTGGAACTAAATGAAAATGTATATGAAAAATTGTTTGCCCAGCTATAGCATTATTGGCTTGAAATATATTCATCCCTTGCAATCCTAATTTTTCTCGTTGTAAAATAGCTACATTTTTGATAGCTAATGCGACCTCTTTGATGCTTTCCTCATCAATTTCAAATATATTTTCATAATGATTCTTAGGCAAAACCAATATATGTCCTTTTGCTATTGGATTAATATCTAAAAAAGCAATTGCTTTTTTATTTTCATATATCTTATAACAAGGAATTTCTCCTTTTACTATTTTACAAAAAATACAATCTTCCATGTTTTTTGTTTTTTATTTAATAATCATTAATCATTGATTAATTATTTTTTCTTCTCTTTCCTTTCCCTAATGATCAATTATTAATGTCTGTTAGGGTCTGACCCTAATATTGTCTGTTAGGGTCTGACCCTAATATTGTCTGTTAGGGTCTGACCCTAATATTTTATTTTAGAGAACGGGTCTCGGGATGCTATTTGTTTTAACTTCAGGGAAGTCGAATCGGGGGAAGTCGGACTTCCCCCCGATTCTTT
>JAHIEL010000051.1 GCA_018901715.1 Patescibacteria group bacterium | reverse complement strand
TATCGGTCACAGACAGGGAATTTATAAATAAAATTTGTGTATGATTAATTTGTAAAATAAAAATCGCCAAAATAGCGATTTTTTTGTATAATAGAGTAATTAAATAAAATTTATGGAAGAACAAAAATCTTATTATGCTTCCCCGGATCAGGCAAATTTTTATCAAGATAGAATTCCAAAGGAAGAAGGTTTTCAGAGTGTTTTTGAGCTTTTAAAAGAAAGCTGGTGGATTTATAAAAAAAGAATCAAAACTTTTTTAGGCATATTAATAATCCCAGTGGGATTTTTATTATTTTTTGATATTGTCATTTATTTATTAGGAAATACTGACATAGTATATTCTATTTGGTTTTCAGTAGCCGGGGCAATTTCTTATTTCGGCTCTGTCTTTCTTTGGTTTTGGGCCTGGCCTTCCTTAATCTATAGCATCAAAGATGATATAGGCGTAAAAGAATCTTACCAGAGAGGATGGAAAATGTTCCTTTCATACATATGGGTATATCTTTTATTCATTATTATTATTTCTGGAGGATTTTTACTTTTCATTATTCCTGGATTTTTGTTTTTAATATGGTTTAGCCTATCTGTTTTTGTCGTAATTTTTGAAGGCAGAAAAGGGTTTGAGGCCTTATTTAGAAGCAAAGAATTAATGCACAATAATTTTTGGAAAATATTAGGAAGATTTTCAATTTTATTTTTAATAATCATAATTATAGGAATGATTTTTGGTTTGCTTTTCACGGGCGCAGAATCAATAAGCAGAGTAGAGCTTGTTTCAGCATATTTCTTCCAGTTATTTTTTCTCCCATTCTTTTTCATTTATTTAACTCTAATTTATAAAGAACTGAAAAATATTAAAGGAGAACAACATTATGAAAAAGCTTCTTTTGGTCGGAAAGCCAGATATGCAATTCCATGGTTTATAGGATTAGCGTTTATGGGTTTGCTATTTGTCTTTATAATGTTAAATTTATTTTTCAACAGGGATTGTCCTCCTCCAGATGATAGTGATTTATGGCTTCCGAAAATAGAGATTTCAGCAGAAGATAACGCTGATTATAGTTTTAGCCAAGCAGCAGAACGCTTAAATGTGCCGAATGAAAAATATGAGCTCTTTATAGATATGTCAAAAGGAAAAAATTGGGATTCTGATTTTGTTGAAACGCTCATAAGGGAAAACCAAGAAACCTTTGATTATTTTCAGACAGGATTAACAAAAAATCAATTCATTATTCCCGGCTGGGAAGATCCAAAGACAGTTTCAATGATAACTCCCATGTTCTCTTTAAGGGGGTTTCCAGATATTGCCAGATTAAACTCTATTAAGGCATATTATCTTTTTGAGCAGGGGAGCGAGGGGGAAGCAATAGAACAATGTATTCAAACAATAAAATTTGGAGATATGGTAGAAGATTCAAGGCTTTTAATAGCATACTTAACAGGAAATTTTATCAAAAAGCAAGGACTTATATGTCTAAGAACAATAGTGTCTGATTCTATTTTGACGGCCGAAGAATTAAGGAGTTATATAGAGGTTTTAGACGAATTTTCTGATAGTAAAAAAGCGCTTCAAACAGCCTTAAAGATGGAGTATATAGCGCTCATAAACACAAAAGAAAAAATTGACGCAGTTTATGCCGGCGATGCACCAGAAGAAGATTTAGAGATATTGGGTATGGAAGAGTTTTCTTTCAATGAATATCTATTATTAAAATTAAATTATTTTTATAAACCCAATAAAACTAAAGAAATGTTTGTTGATAATTTCCGACTTTTAGTAGCGAATGTTGATAAAAATTATAATGAGATGGAATTTCCACTTCAATGTATAATGCTAACGCCTTCATCAGGATTTAAAATGTTTTTTACAGAGAATTTTGTCGGAAAAATAATGCGCGATATTATGTTAATAAGCATAAATAGCACTTGGGCTCATTCTTGTCAAGAAGAATTTTTACTAAAAGGAACGCAGCTTTTAATGGCCATGAAAGCATATAAAAATGAGACAGGAGTGTTGCCATCTAATTTGGGAGATTTAGTACCAGAATATATTATTGAAGTATATAAAGATCCTTTTGACGGGAAAGCGATAAGATATAATGCAGGAAAAGGACTCATTTACTCTATTGGAGAGGATTTGATAGACTCTGGAGGCAGCGAGGAAGATTCAGACAATATAGAAGAACCAACACTCAAGATTGATTTCTAAATTCAAGCGTAGGTGTTTAATATCTACATGAAAACAAAAAGTTGAGGGGGGTTGGTTTGGGAATTAATTTTTTAATTTAAATTTGTGGCAGAAAATTTTACTAATTGGTTTGACAAACTCTTTGCTTCAATCATTAATATTTTTTTTGTAGTAATAATTTTTATTCCATTGTCGTTTTTGGTAAATATTAACTGGAAATTGCTTTTAATATTAATCTTTTTTACATATAATCTAATTTTTTTATTATTCAATAATAATAGGTGCCCAGGGATGGTTATATTGGGCTTCAGGTGGAAAGAAGATTATCCTTTTTTAAATCAGTTCGTCTTTATTGTTTTATATACTTTAAGTTTTTCGACTTTGTTATTTTATTTTTATTTCCCCTTAGACTTATTTTTAATAAATATGTTTTTATTACAATTGCCAATGGTTATTATTAAGAAAACAACTTTACATGGATTTCTTGCTGGAAAAATGCTCGGAGTTAAATAAAAACAGGGTATTCCAAAATTTTTTTAATTAAAATTTAAGTCTTTAGAACAAAAAATCGCCAAAATGGCGGTTTTAAAAATTATAGAGCGTTATTAAAGTGTTTTTCAACATATGGGCTTGACCTTGTTCTTGGTTAGATATATTCTGAAAATAGTATAAAATAAAAAATATATTTTATTATGACTTATCAATTTTCACGCAAAATTAGTGCTTCAATATTAGCTATTAAAAAATTTCCTGAAAAAATTGTTGACCAAAGCATTTTAGCCATTATGGCTAATGCTGATATTATACATTTTGATGTGGCAAAAAGTGATGGCAAGGCAACAAAAATAATAGAAGAGAGCTCAGATGATACGAGCTCTTTTTTTACGCCAAACCTTTTAAGCGAAATTAAACAAGCGGGTGAAAAAAGAAGCTTGGTTGTGCCAATAGATGTGCACATTATGGATATGGAACCAAGCGAGTCCTTAATTCAAGAATGGATAAGCGTTAAACCAGATTATCTTGCTATTCATTGGGAGGCCTTTAATGACAAAAAAATTCTTCTTGATAGAATTAGTTTTATCAAAAACAATGGGATTAAAACAGGACTAGCACTTAGGCCTGATGTTGATATAGGAAAAGTTATTGATTTTATTGTAGCCAATCCAAATTTGATAGATTTAATTTCACAATGTGGAGTATATCCCTGTGTCGGCGGACAAACAATGGCATATCACATTTTGAATAATGTTCGAAAACTTGCTGAATTAAGAAAAGAAAAAAGTTTTTCTTATGAGATTATGATAGATGGAGGAGTAAAGCCGGGAATATTGAGTCAGAAATGTTTTGAAATAGGAGCGAATATTCTTGTCGCAGGTAGTGCTTTTTTTGGAAAAGGGGATTCAGGATTGGATGAGATGCATATCAATGCTCAAGCATTGAAAACAAAGGTTGTAAAAAAAGCCCATGACATATATACAATTATTGCAGAGAAGATTTATAATATTCGCGCTAAAAAACAAGGCAAAATATGGATATTGATAGAAGGATATCATGGCAGTGGCAAGACATTTATTACTCAAAAAATAGAAGAAAGATTGGTTGCAATGGGAACAGAATCTGTTGTGATTCCTTTGGATTTTTCATGGACAGACAGAACAGAAAGAGCCAGATGGAAAGATGAGGCATATTTATCAAAAGAACAGGGAATTGAGCATAATTATTTTAATTCATTAAATCAGAATCCAGAACCAATGCATTGGAGGCAGGGACACTCTAAGCAGGCACTTTTAAACATTGCTTCTATGGACGGGAAAGCGATTATTGAAAACTGTTATCAATTTAATGAAACAGGAGACACAAAAGGAAAATTTAGAACTCATATAACAGATAATTCTATATTACTTATTGAGGGCGTTTATGCATCTTTGGCTGGAAAAGAGGATTGGGATATGAGAATATATGTATCTGGCGATATAGAGGGTTCTAAAAAGCGAGCCATGGTGCGCGACGAAATAAAAGTATTTAGACCTCAAGAAGAGACAAAGGCTCTTTATGAAGATGTGTATGAGTCCTCGTATAATAACTATGTTCAAAAATGTAATCCAATTGAAAAAGCCAATATTGTTATTGATAATAAAAGCATTAACAAGGATGAGATAGACCCGAAAATAATAATGAGCACGCCGTCTATGATTGTTCTTGAATGCATGAATCCCGATTGCAAGCGTCAGTATTCTTCAGTCAGGATTGATAAATGCGAAATTTGCGATAGTGATTTAAATAATGTGATTATTGGAAATGTAAATTTTCTTGATTCAATTATTGAAAACGAGAAGAATATGTGGAGATATCGTAAGTTTACTACAGTTAAGGCAGAATCGGTTGTTTCTAATGGAGAAGGGAATACTCCAATTGTTTATATGAAAGAGGCAAGCAAAAAATTGGGCGTTCATTTATGGATTAAGCTTGAGATTGTAAATCCTACTGGAACATTTAAGGACAGAGAAGCGTCTTATGTTGTTTCTTTAAGTCGTCAATATGGCCAAGATAATATAGTAATGCAGTCAACTGGGAATACTGCTGTTGCAATTACTCATTATGCAGGATTAGCAGATATTTCGTCTTGGTGTTTTATTCCGGAATCTAGTTGTTACAAGACATTAATGCCTCCTAAAAAACCAAAGAATAGAATTATTGCTGTTAAAGGGCACCCCATTGATATTAAAACAGTAGCAGCTGATTTTGCTAAGCATTTTAATTTTCCTAAGGTTTCCCCTTTCTTTGAAAGATGCGAGGCAAACGCAATGATGGGATATGAAACAGGAGAAGCGCTTCTTAGTGGTAATTTGCCAGAGAAAGAACTGCTTAGAGGGGGTGGATTTGATTATTATATTCAAACTATATCTGCAGGTATGGGTGCGATTGGATTTTTCTATGGAATGAAACGATTAGAAAAATGGACAAACGGGAAGATTAAATCACCAAAAATTTTTGGTGTTGAAATATCAGAATTTGCTCCTATCCATTATGCTTGGGAGCACGATTTAAAACAAGTGGGAGAGGATGTAGCAACCCCATTTTTTCCTGACCACGCTTTATTTGAACCGACTTTATGGACAACCAATATCAGGAAATATTATCCTCATCTTAGAAAAATGCTAAAAGATAGTAAGGGTATGTTTTGTATGGTTGAGCCAGAAGAAGTTGGAAAGATAATTGAAGAATATGGGATTAGAAAAGAGATAGAAGCAATGGGATATCGCTTAAGTGATACAGAAAATTCTGCTTTCATTGGTTTTACTGGAATGATTAAGAAGATTATTTCAGGAGAAATTCCCAAAGAAAGTCGCATTATTCTTATGCTCACTGGAAAGGGTCATCATAATAATTTTGTTCATGTAAAACCTGATTTTGTGGTTGATCCAAAAATTCATAAACCCCAGGACATTATGGATAATATTTCCAGTTAATTTATTTGAAGCGTAGATGTTTGACATCTAAATAAAAACAAAAAATCGCCAAAATGGCGGTTTTTTGGTAGAATAAAAGTATGGCGATTGATAAAATTCAACAAAATATTTCAGAAAAAGATGAAAAGATTTTTTCAGTTTCCGAATATTTGGGGCGACTTAATATAGCGCTCAAGAGTTGTCGTGCAAAAATTATTGGGGAGGTGAGCGAGATTAATTTTGGTCCTACTGGACATGCTTATTTTGTTCTCAAAGATAAAAAAGATGGGAGCATAATTCAATGTGTAATTTGGAAACCGAAATACGATCTTTATGGTGTTGAATTAAAACAAGGAGTTGAAATCATTGCCTCTGGATGCCCTAATGTTCATTTAAGATATGGTTTTAAATTTGTGGCGGAAATAATTGAATACGCTGGAGAGGGGATATTGAAAGAAGAATATGAGAAACTGAAGAAAAAGCTCACACAAGAAGGAGTGTTTGAGAAAGAAAGGAAACGGCTAATACCAGAATATCCGCAATTTGTAGGCGTTATCACATCTAAAACAGGAGCTGTGATACATGATTTTACAACTAATCTTGGTAAGTTTGGTTTTAAAATTAAAATGTATGATTCTAGAGTTGAGGGGCAGGATGCAGTAGAAGATATATTGCGAGCGATAAACTCATTTAAAAGACAGGAGATAGAGGTATTGGTAATTATGCGTGGTGGTGGCTCTCTTGAATCTATGCTTGCGTTTAACAATGAAGAAATAATTAGACAAGTGGTAAATTTTCCAGTTCCTGTGATTGCTGGAATAGGTCATGAAAAGAATATACCGCTTATGTCATTAGCTGCAGATGTTATGGTTTCTACTCCCACAGCAGCAGCAAATTGTTTAAGCGAATCATGGGAGCAAGCAGAATCTAAATTAGAAAAATGCGAGAGAAATATCTTAAATTTATATAGCAAAGACTTATCAGAAATTAAAAACATTTTAAACGGATTTTATTATAGAGTAAGGCAGGGCTTTGGTTCAATTTTGAGTGGATATATAGAAATAGAGAACAAGCTAAAAACCTTTCTCTCGCTTATTAGTAATCAACTCACATTGAAGAGGAAAGATATTTTCAATATTTCTAAATCAATTTTAAAAAGTTTTACTTTTGGTTTTAATGATATTAATGATAAGATTTTTAATAGCAATAGAATTATTAGTTCCTATAATCCAGAAAGACAGCTTAAGCTTGGCTATAGTATAACTAAACACAAAAATTCTCTTATTAAAAATACAAAGGATGTTAAAATAGGGGATGAAATAGAAGTTCAGGTTTTTGATGGATTTATTGAATCAAAGGTCAAAAAAATAAATAAAAAAATATGATTAAAGAAGAAACAAAAAAACTAAATCTTGCGACAGATTTAAAACGACTTTCAGAAATAGTTGATTGGTTTGAAAGTCAGGCGGATGTTGATGTTGAGCAGGGATTAAACAAAGTGAAGGAAGCTGCTGGTCTTATCAAAAATAGTAAGAAAAGATTAACAGAAATAGAAAATGAATTTGAAGAGATAAAGAAAGAAATAGATATTGATGAAGATGATAAAAACGAGATAGAGCAAGATTGAAGAAATTAAAACCCATTCACTATTAATCGGGGGGAAGTCCGACTTCCCCCCGAGTTAGGGTGTGCACGAGAGAAGATTTGAAATTAAAATTTGATTATGACGCAATCTGAAGCATTAGACATATTAAAGCTTGGCTATAATATTTTTTTGACTGGTCCTGCCGGAAGCGGTAAGACCTTTTTGTTGAATAAGTATATAGAGTATTTAAGCCAGCAAAATATTAAAGTGGGGGTTACTGCTTCTACAGGAATCGCTTCTACTCATCTTAATGGAAGAACAATTCATTCTTGGTCTGGTTTTGGCATTAAAGACGAATTATCAAGCCAAGATATGAGGAAATTATTATACAGTCCTCAATTTAGAAAAAGAATACTTTCAACCAAGGTTCTTATTATAGACGAGGTCTCAATGCTACATGCCCATCAGTTAGATTTGGTAAATAAAATTTGTATGAAAGTTAGGAATAACCCTGCTCCTTTCGGTGGGCTGCAGGTTGTTTTATCTGGGGATTTTTTCCAATTGCGTCCAGTAGCAAGGGGCGGACAAGAAACATATTTTGTCAGTAGTTCGGATGCTTGGTCAGAAATGGGAATTAATGTTTGTTATTTGGGCGATTGCCAATACAGGCAAAAAGACGATAATTTTATTAAACTTTTAAATGAGATAAGAAAAAATAAAGTTAGTCCTGCAAATAAAAAAATGTTACTTGGAAGAAAGGATAGCATGACCAAGAATTTTATTAAG
>JAHIEL010000050.1 GCA_018901715.1 Patescibacteria group bacterium | reverse complement strand
TATCTTGATCCAGAGAAAATCTATTCCTCAATAGAACTTTTAACCAAGTGCGGAATTGGTCTCTGCGGAAGCTGTGCCACTTCAAAAGGTTATAGAAGCTGTATTGACGGAACATTTCTAAGACAAGACCAAATTTAAGGATAGGTGATTGAAGTGAAAAAACTGATCAAACTAGCCAGAAGCATCATTATTGCTTGTGATGTATCAACGATTGAAGATTTGAGCCAATTGGTCAAAGAGACTGCTAGGGTCAAGGGAATAGGCGGCTACAAAGTTGGGGCAATATTAGTCATTAAGTACGGCTTAGCGGCTGTAGTGTCAGCAGTTAAGAAGCAAATTAAGCAGATTGACCTGCCAATTGAGCTGCCTGTAATCTATGATCACCAAAAAGCAGGTACTGATATCCCGGATTTAGGTTCGGCTTTTGTGAAGGCAGTTATCTCTTCCGGGGCAGATGCTCTAATTCTTTTTCCCTTTGGAGGCATGGCTACTGAAAAGGCATGGATTAATGCCTGTCAGGATAACGAGTTTCCAGTTCTGGTTGGTGGTTGTATGACTCAACCAGAGTTTTTAGAAAAAGAAGGGGGATTTATTGCCAACACAGGCCCCTCACTGATTTACAAGCAAGCGGCCAAATTAGGAGTAAGGGATTTTGTTATGCCTGGAAATCGACCCGAACTTATCAGGCTTTATCGTCGTCTCATCAGGACATCAACTGGTTGCGATGATTTTGCTCTCTACACTCCTGGTTTTATTTCCCAAAACGGACATATTGCCAAAGCGGAAAAGCAAGCCGGCCAGAACTGGCATGCCATTATTGGCCGGGCCATTTACGAGGCGAAAGATAGAAAGGCAGCGGCTGAAAAGTTTGCTGCTCAGATTATAGGGAGCTAAAAGGAGGTATCTAGTTGTGATTACGGAGCAAGAAGTATTGCAAATGTTGACTGAAAGCGGGGCGATATCAAAGGGACATTTTATTCTTTCTTCGGGAAGACATGCCGAGATGTATGTTCAATGCGCAAGGGTGCTGGAGGACCCCAGGCGCGCTGAAATTCTTGGTAAGGCGCTCGCTATTTGTGTAAAGGAAAAAGTAGACAGGGTAATCTCGCCTATTCTGGGAGGTATTCTGATTGGTCATGAGGTCGCCCGGGCGCTTGATCGGCCATTCCTTTTTCCTGAGAGAGGGTCAAATGGTGAGTTTTGCCTGCGACGCGGATTCACTCTTAATCCTCAAGAACGGGTCCTGATTGTGGAAGATGTGGTCACAACCGGCCAGACAACAGAAGAAATTTTGGCACTGCTTGCTGATAACGAAACTCAGCCCGTTGGCCTTGTCGCTATTGTGGACCGCTCCTCTTCTCATGTGGTTGAAGGGATGTCAGTCCAGTCACTCATTCAACTTGACTTTTCTAACTATTCGCCAGAAGAATGCCCATTGTGCGCTAAAGGAATTTCTGCTCATCGCCCAGGAAGCCGAGCTAAAGAAGTCCAAGCCCAGCTTAGCTGATGTTCTCTAGGGCACTTTAATAAATAAAAGAGTAAAAGAGCGGTGCGAGACAATAAGTCAGCACCGCTTTTCTATTTTAACTTGGTTAAGGCCATATATTCTAATCCAGTTTTTTTACAAAAAAGAAAAAGGCTCGACATGGTGGAGCCTGCTGTTTTTTATCTTTTTTTTAATTTCAATCTGGGCCGGTAATTAATTGAACCCTGAAGAACTTGTTCAAGCTCTTGCTTGAGTCTGACGGTGTCGGGAAATCCTTCCTCAATTTCATCGATGGTTCGCGGCCTTACTCCCGGTACTTGCGAATATGGCTTGCAAACATCACTATAGTCACAATATCGACAATGATTAGCTTCGAGCCCAGTAGGGCGGAAATCTTCTTTTTCTAATGCTTCAAGCATTCTACTAATCACCTCAAAGAGTTGCTGAATTTGCTCTTCTGTTCGATGAGTAAGATAAATTTGGCCAGTTTTTAGATAGTAAAGCGCAGCCATATGAGGCTCACCATAGTACTTGCTAAAAAGATACCAATAGGTACTGAGCTGATAATTGATATAGAGTCTTGTTAGCGGAACCACTACATCACCTTCAGTTTTTCTGAAAACATAATCAAAAGGGTCAAAGCCAGTTTTGAGATCTGCAATATATATTTGACCCTGACTATTTTTACGTACTTGGTCAATAATACCAACCAAGCTTACGCCCGACCTTATTTCTTCTGCAAGAGGATATCTGAGTTTTTTCTCTCTTAAAAAAGGAGCCGGCTTATCTTGATTCTTTATATAGTATTCCTTGGCCATCCAAAGAGCTGTAAGCAAATATTTTTCCTTAAGATCTTTAAGATCTTTTGGAGAAATATCCTTGGGCCACTTAATTGGCCTTTTGTCTCTGATCTGACGATGGATACCATTCTCCCCCTTCAGTATCTCGGCGAGCAATCCCGCAGAAAAAGAAATGAATCCTCGCAGAGTTTTATAAAAATACTCTGTTGCTTCACCCTTTTCTATTCTCTTTTGTCTTGCCTTGGGCATATCAACGATTCGATATAAAGAACGATTGATAGCCATATGGAGGCCAGCGCCTACGACAGCTTCTGGCGACTGAGGTGCTTTAATTTTCGGTCTCTGGATAGTTAGCCAGTACTTATAAGCGCAAAAGATGTAGTCACTAATCTTAGTTGGCGTTATCGTAATCATCTTCTCACCCTCCGAATTAAAAGAACTGCTTTCTGTCCAATCATATTTTTATAAAAAAAACAACCCTTTACTCAAAAATCGGGATGATAAATTAATAAATAACATCCACGATCCCCCTATCTAAAAACCCCTGTAAAACAAGGGTTTTTTAACTCGGGGAAGTCGGACTTCCCCCCGCTCGCATATGCTTATTATTTTTTAGCGATTATCATATAACGCTTTGAATTTGTTGCAATTCCTTTAACAGTGGCGTTGTCTTTAATAAATTGTGTAAGAATTTTAAAATCATTGGATTTACAACCAAAGTTTGGAATAATAGGCGTATTGCGCAGGAGAAAAATCAAATCTTCAGGAGTTTGGTAAAATTCTTTGGTATTATAATCAAAAGATTTAATTTCAGAGAATCCTGCTTTCCGGAGCTCTTTAATATGATGATCCTTAGTCGTTCCATCTTTAATTCTAAAATTCTGTCCCCTGCCAAATGCTTTTTTAATATTAATTTTATCGGCTTCACTAACTTGCTGAGTTAAAAAAATGCCGCGTTCCGTTAATGCCCGAATTAATTCTTTAGGAAAAAAATTT
This sequence comes from Patescibacteria group bacterium, assembly GCA_018901715.1. Lineage (GTDB taxonomy): Bacteria > Patescibacteriota > Minisyncoccia > Minisyncoccales > PEYH01 > JAHIEL01. The sequence goes on along the minus strand of JAHIEL010000050.1, from coordinate 8,189 downwards.
GAATGGCGACAAGAAATAATATCAAAAAATTCATCAGGAAATATTATTTTCTTTGCATCCATTTTTAAAAAACGAACATTAAGAAGGCCAGATTTTCTTAGATTTTTATCAGCAGTATTAATCATTGCTTCAGAACTATCTATTCCAATTAAAAAAAACAATAAAGGCGCAATTTTTAACACTTTCTCTCCTCCTCCAGTGCCAATATCAAGCAATAGGTCAGACTTTTGGCAACTCTTAACGACCTCCTGATAGAAATTATGTTTTTCGCCTTCTGAAATCACTTTCAATTTACTAAAGTCCCAACCAATACGCTGGCCAACTCTATTATAAAGCTTTTTATAATTGATTGATGTTTGTTTCCGCATACCCTTACTCTATCATAAATTTTTCCTATGGCAATTTTCTCTTGCCTCCCCCATTCGGTCTATAACTTTAAAGAATCAAGCCCCATTTTTAACGGGGGGAAGTCGGACTTCCCCCCGACTGGGTAACGGACTTATATTGTGTAGATGTTAAACATCTACATTTTGGCTAGCCCCTTTTGGAGACTGGTCCCTATTTGTTATATTGAATAATACTTAAAACCCAAATAATTATACCTGTCAATATGCCCACCAACAATCCTAGGACTAAAAATGAGATTCCCACTTTTTTATAATTATTTCTCTTCCGTAACAAAAGCCCGATAAATATTAGCAGAAATGAGAAGAATAAAATTATTATTAATAGCGGTAAAAACATAATAATAAAAATAATTATATTTACTTCATTCTATTGAAAAATGGGGTCATTTTACCTTGAACCCTACTCAATTCCGGCGGCGATGAGGGTGATTTTGACTTGGTCGGGTTTGAGTTTTTTGTCTTCTATTGCTCCAAAGATAACTTTGGTGGCAGAAGTGTCTTGAGTGATGATTTTAGCTGCCTGTTCTACTTCCATTAAAGACAAATTCTTTCCACCTGTGATATTGAAAAGAATTCTTTTTGCTCCTTTAATTGGAAATTGCAAAAATGGAGAATTAAGCGTGGCAGCTGCGGCATCTTCAATCTTATTCTCACCTTTGCCCATTCCTACTCCAAATAAAGCAGAACCAGAGTCAGCCATTATTGATTTAACATCTGCAAAATCAACATTAATAATTCCCGGTCTCACGATTAAGTCAGAAATGCCTTGAACTGCTTGTCGCAGAACTTCATCACAAATCCAAAAAGCGTTTTCACAAGTAGTGTCTTCTTTTATTTGGGACAAAAGATTGTCGTTTGGGATAACAAAAAGAGTATCAACTTTTTCTCTTAATTTCTTTTCGCCAATAGCTGCAATTCTTTTTCTTTGCGCTCCTTCAAAAGCAAAAGGCAGAGTGACTGCCCCGATGGTTAGAGCTCCTAATTCCTTGGCAATGCCTGCAATAACTGAAGATGCGCCACTGCCAGTGCCTCCGCCAAGACCACAAACTACAAAAACAATATCAGCGCCTAATAGTGCTTGTTTTATTTCGTCAGAGCTTTCTTCTGCTGCTTTCTTGCCAATACTGGGATTCATTCCAGCGCCAAGTCCTTTTGTAAGATCTCTTCCTATTTGAATTTTATGAAAAGCATTAGTTTTTTTTAAATCCTGAAAATCGCAGTTAGCAGCAATTAAATCCACTCCCTGTATTTTACATTTTACCATCCGACTCACTGCATTTCCGCCAGAACCGCCAACACCTATGACTTTAATTTTAGCCGAAGAATTGGACATAAAAATTAGGGCTTAAATGTTTCAAATATTCTACGAAAAACTGTTCCTGATGAAGAACCACCAGAGTCATCACTTTTTCTATTGTCTGCTCCGAGCAAAGCCAATCCAGAGGCCACGCTGAACGCAGAGTCCTGTTCCATTCCTACCAAATCAATACAAACTCCTTTTCTAACTGGAAGTTTTAGCTGATCTTTGGTAAAACCGACTAAACCAGAAAGGTTAGAACCCCCGCCTGTTAAAACTATTCCTGCTGGCAACCCTTGTTCTCGTTTAATTTTCTTTAATTCTTTACTCACTAAATTTAAAATTTCAGAAACTCGCGCTCTTCCGGCTTTAACCATTTTTTTGCTATCAAATTCAAAAATTTCGCCATCAGTAATATCTATTTTTTCCTGCTTTCTTTTATTTTTAAACAAATGCCCGCCAAATTTCTTTTTAATCGCTTCTGCAATTTCTATATCTGTTTGCAAGGCAATTGCAATGTCTCGAGTAATATTATCTGAACCAACTGGTAAAATAGCTAAATGAATCATTTTTTTCTCTTCAAAAACAGCAATTCCTGTGGTTTCCGCTCCAATATCAACTACAGCTGCTCCTAATTCTTTTTGCTGGGCAGTTAAAACTGCCCTGCTGGCGGCAATGGGAGAAATAATTGGCTCAACAATATTTATATCAGCGCTTAAGACCGCATCAATCAATTTTTTGACATGCAAAGAAAAAGCGCTCACTGCCAACGCCCTCACTTCTAACTTTATTCCTTTCATTCCCTCAACTTCTGTAAGCCCTGTCTGTCCGTCAATAATATATTCTGTCGGAAAAATTTCTAAAATTTCCTGGTTAAAAGGAAGATTTATATTCTTCGCCTCTTGATTCACTCTTTCTATGTCTTCATAAGAAACTTTTTGATCAGCTCGAGAAATTGCTACTGCCCCATATCCCTCCATAGAATTGATATGAGAGCCGTTGAGATTAATATAGACATCTGTAAGCTTGTGTGGTTTTGCTATTGTCTTTAATTTAATAACAACTTTCTCTATTTGTTCTGAAACATTATCGCTATCAACTACTGCTCCTTTGCGCATTCCATTTGAGGGCAAGCTAAAATGAGTCAATACTCCCAATGTCTGACCATCAGGCCTTTGTTGAGCAACCAGCCCCTTTATTGAGCTTGAGCCAATATCAATAGCAGTGATAATATTTTTTTTCTTTGCTATAAATGGAAATTTCCAAGCCATAAAATAAATAAAAATTATCGCTAATTAAAGAAAAAACAAAGATATTGCTCCTGCAAATCATTCATCTTTTCAAAATCTTTTCCTGTTTTATGATTATACCCTAAAATATGCAAAATACCATGTATAAAAATGCGGACAAACTCTTCTTTAAACTCAATACCTTTTTTCTTAGAATCTTGTTTAATATATTCGGGGCAAATAACCACTTCACCTAATTTTACCAAATTTTTTAATGGAAAAACAAATCGCTTTCCTTTTTCATAAGAAAAAGATAAAACATTGGTGGATTTATCTTCTTTTCTATATTCCTTATTTAACTCTCTTATTTTCTTTTTATCAACTATGATAATGGAGAGCTCTATTTCTTTTTGATTCTCTTTCTCCAAAACAAATTCCGCAACCCTTTTAAAAAACCTCTTATCAAAAGAGGTTGTTGAAAGATTAGTAAAGCTAATCATATTTCAAATTCTATTTTTCTTGTGAAAGTTTTTCCTTCACAATCTTTCCCACGATTTCTCCATCTGTCTTGCCTTTTGCCTGTAGCATAACTTTACCCATAACCTTGCCAAAATCCGCTAGACCTTTTGCTTGAGTTTCCTCAATTGCCTTTTCAATCAAGGCAGTTATTTCCTGTTCTCCCATCTGTTCGGGTAAATATTTCATAAGCACTTCTATCTCCCTCTCATTCTTCTCTGCCAAATCATTCCGTCCACCCTGCTTAAATTGGATAATAGCTTCTTTATTTTTTTTAACACTTGAAGCAACCAATTCCTGAATCTCTTTATCTTCAAGTTGGCTCTCTTGCTCTTTTTTATCTTCTGCCACATCTTGCAAATCAACTATTTTTTGCTTTTCTTTCTTAGTAATAACATCCCATAAGAGCCGTAAAGCAGAAAGTCGCTCCTCTTTTTTTTCCTTGAGGCATATTTTTAAATCATCTTGAATATCTTGTCTTAAAGACATTAAACCTTGCCTAATTTTTCAAGCTCCTTGCGTTCTTCTTTGATTCTTATTTTCCTTAGAGCGGTTTTTTTCTTGAGTTTATCGCTCTTTGGTCTTTCGTTGAATCTGGCCTTCTTGGCCCTATATACCAAACCACTTCGCCTAAGACCACGGATAAACCGACCTGCAAGTTGTCGGCTATTTTCTTTTTCTTTTTTTTCAACTTTTAATCCTGGCATAATATAATACTTTTAAAACTAAAAACGAAAAAAGTCAAATTATTTAAGTTTATTCTTGATTTCTTTTACAATATTAGATATTTTTATTAAGCTCTGCTTCCCTGTTTTCATATCTCTTAAAATAATTGAATCTCTTTTTACTTCTTCTTCTCCTAAAATTAAACTATATTTAACTTTCAACCTATTCGCTAAATTAAGCTGTTTACTCAAAGAATCCCTGCTCAAAGAATGAGCCACTAAAAAATTATTTTTTCTAAACTCTTCTAAAAGTTTTAATGCTCGAATTTTCGCTGAATCTCCTAACTGGGCAAAAAACACCTCTGGCTTTCCTGTCTGAAGCACTTTTACCTCTCTTTCTTTGAGCAGATTTATTATCCTTTCAATCCCTCCGGCTGCGCCGCAGCCAGGAATATCTTTTTTGGAAAAAAGCTTGATTAAATCATCATATCTGCCTCCTCCGATTAAGGCATTCTGGCTTACGGATTTTTCGTTTTCCGCTACAATTTCAAAAACTGTTCTTGTATAATAGTCCAATCCACGGACTAAACAGGAATCCAAAAGATAGGGAATCTTTAATTCATCTAAAAATTCAAGGACTCTTTTAAAATGGCTATGGCAGGCCTTGCATAAATGATCAAGAAGCTGAGGAGCGCCCCTTGCTATCTGCTCACAGCTTTCTTTTTTACAATCAAGCACTCGCAAAGGATTATTTTTAAGTCGTGTTTTACAATCTGGACAAAGAAAATTTTGTTTCTTTTTCAAATAATTTATTAAATGTTTTTTTGAACAAGGGCGGCAATCTCTACATCCAATACTGTTGATTTTTACCAAAGCATCCTTAATGCCCAAGCTATATAATATGTTATAACAGAGATATATTGTTTCAATGTCCACAACCGGTCTTTTAGAACCAAAGGTCTCAATATTGAATTGATGAAACTGACGATATCTGCCTGCTTGTGGCCGTCCATATCTGAACACAGGTCCAGCTGAAAAGAGTTTTACTGGCTGGGGCAAGCTCATCATTCCGTGCTCAATATAGGCGCGGACAAGAGGAGGGGTAAACTCTGGTCGCAAAGCCAATAAATCGCCTCCTTTAGTTCGCAGAGTATACATTTCTTTTTCCACAATATCAGTATCAATACCAGTTCCTTTCTCAAATAGTTCGGCAAATTCTAAAATAGGCGTGGAAATTTTTTCAAATCCGTAAAAATTAGAAAAGCTTTCGGATATTTTTAGAATCTTATCAAAATAGGGCTGGTCTTGAGGCAAAATATCAGACATTCCAGTGGGAGTTTGCAAGATTGTTTTTGGCTTTTTCTCCTGCTTAGATTTCTCGTCTTTTTCCAGATCTTTTGGTTTAGCGCTATTCTCAGATTTGCCTGTTTTTTTAATTTTTGCTATTTTTGTAACAACCATAAATTTACTATTTAGCAACGCTAAATTTACTATTTAGCAACGCTAAATTTACTATTTATAAAACACTTGTATATTAAAAAGCTTAAAAATATTTTTGCCGATTATATATTTTTTATCCAATGGTCCAAAAAATCTTGAGTCATAAGAAGAATTCCTATTGTCTCCCATAACAAAATATTCATTTTCGTTCAGCTTTGTTGGCTTGCTGTCCTTGGTTTTTATATTCTCTAATAAATATTCTGTTTCATCAAGCAAGGAAAACTCTCCTCCTGTCTCCTGTTGGATATAGGTATTGCCTACTTCTATTTTTATTGTTTCCCCAGGCAAAGCGATTATCCTTTTAATAAATCTCTGGCTTATATCTCCCGGATTATAAAAAATTACAACATCGCCTCTTTCAGGCTCTCCTAAGCGATAAGAAATTTCATCAACAATTAAATAATCCAAATTATGAAAGTTCGGCTCCATACTTGCACCGCTCACAAAAAATGGCTGGAAAATAAAAACCCTAATAGGTATAACTATTATTAGGGCAATTATTGTTATCTTTATAATTTCCCAAATAAAATGAAGAAATTTTCGCATGTTCTAATTATTTTAAACTAAGATTATATGTTTTGCAAGAAAAAATCAGGGGCTGTGTGTTGGCACAGCCCCTAGGCGGAATCTTAGAAGGCGCGAGGGCTAATAAGTAAAGGGTCTACGGATGTCGGGAGGAGAGATATTGCGAAGAGAGAATCTCTTTGAAGGCAGTTCTCCTGATAGTTCAACTGCACTTATCTCGGGATCACAGACAATATGAAAGTCACTAGCTGTAAATTCCGAGAATATTCGTGAGCGCTCCATCCTGTTAATTTTCGCAACCTCCTCTGGACTAAAACCAGAAAGCTCGGATTCAACTTTCATGTTTGCTCCTTTTCTATTGACCTATGCACCAACAAGACATACAAAATGTGCTTACCAGCATTATCAACCCCCTTATTCTTAGAATATGGAACTAATCAAATTGTATCTAAAAACAATCAAAAGTCAAATTTATTTCAAGAAAGCGAGAACCACGGGCTTGCTCGTGGTTGAAGCGATATAATGTTCAACCCCGCACTCAACTTGTTGGGCGCGGGGTTGTCACAAAGCGAAAAAGAGCACCACGGCTTTAGCCGTGGGGATCTATTTCTATATTTCCCAAAAAAATGTATAAAATGTATAATACAAAAATGATTTTAATTATTGGCTTGGGAAATCCAGGCACAAAATATAGAAATACGCCTCACAACCTTGGTTTTGAAACTCTGGATGTTATAAAAAAGCAGGGAAATTTTTCGTTTTGGAAAAATAAAGCTAAATTAAAATCCAAAATCAGCCAAGGCCGACTCAATGATGAAAAAATAATTTTAGCCAAGCCCCAGACATTTATGAATCAATCAGGCGAAGCAGTAAGTCAATTAAAAAATTTCTATAAGATTCTTTCAAAAGATATTTGGCTAATTCATGATGATTTAGATTTAGGTCTTGGAGATGTAAGAATAAAAAATAATTCAGGCGCGGGCGGACATAAAGGAGTTATATCAATTATTGATAAATTAGGAACAAAAGATTTTATTCAGCTAAAAATTGGCATTGGTTTAAAACCAGAGAATATAAAAACCGAAAAGTTTGTTTTGCGAAAATTTCCAAAGGAAAAACAAGAGGCAATGGCTCAAGCCAAAGAAAAAGCTGCAAATGAGCTTATTAAAAATTTATTTAATGACAACTGATAAAGATATAAAAGAAATCGGAATAAAAGACCAAAATTTCCCAATGCCCCTTGCCCAAATTCCAAACTCGCCAGGGGCTTTATATTACAAAGGCGATTTAACTTTGGGAAACTCTCCTATTATAGGAATAGTCGGCACCAGGCGCTGTTCAGATTATGGAAGACAAGCAGCAATAGAAATCACTTCTGGGCTTACGAGAGCTGGCTTTATTATTGTGAGTGGCTTAGCTCGAGGCATTGATACAATTGCGCACAAAACTGCCTTGGAAAACAATGGCAAAACAATCGCTTTTATAGGAACCGGACTTAACAAAAAAAATATCTATCCTCAAGAAAACTTAGGCCTTGCAGAAAAGATTGTAGAACAAGGCGGAGCAATAATTTCAGAACTAAAGCCAGATACGCCTGGATTTAAGAGTAATTTTCTTAGAAGAAATCGTCTTATCTCTGGGTTAAGTTCAGCAATCTTAGTGATAGAGGCAAAAAATCGTTCTGGGGCGCTGAATACTGCTTATCACGCTTTTAGACAAAAGAAAAAAGTTTTTGCTCTGCCTGGCTCAATATATTCCCCTAATTCTAAGGGCTGTAATCTATTGATTAAAAAAGGTGCTTGTTTAATAGAGAGCGCAGATGATATAATCAAGGGACTAAATCTAAATTTAAAAATTCCTGAAAAAGAATTTATCCCAGGTACAGAAGAAGAAAAAATCATTATTGCTCTTCTAAAAAATTCAAAAGCAATGTATATTGACGAAATAATCCAGAAAAGCAATTTAAATCCAGCAAAAGTAAGCGCTGTTTTAACAAATTTGGAAATGCTGGAAAAAATTAAAAATTTGGGTGGTCAAGTTTACGCAATTA
>JAHIEL010000049.1 GCA_018901715.1 Patescibacteria group bacterium | reverse complement strand
CTCGCCTAAGCCAATCTCTTTTAACATTTCAGCTCCTATTAAAGAATGTTTTTCTGGAACATCTTTGGTTTTCTCATAATCAATATCATGCAAAAGTCCAGCCAATTCCCACTGCTCACTATCCTCTCCAAATTTCTGCGCCAAACCCCGCATTATCGCTTCAACAGCCAAGCAATGCTTAATCAAATTCTTATTAAATAAATTTTCCTTTAGTAAATTAAGCGCCTTATCTCTTTCCATGTTTTTAAACATAAATTTCTATGGATATTTGTAACAAGGTCTGTGACATCCTAGTCTAATATTAAGCGAAGCAATAAGGTTGAGGGGCAGCTCCCGCAGGCCTGTTTGGCATGGTCCCCGAGCAAAGCGAGGGGCAAACAGGTTGAGGGACGCAGGCTGACAAATCACGCTGGAGATTTGGACAGCCAGTGACCCGATGCCTTGTTGCGGAGCTTAAAACGAAATGACAAATATTAAAAAAGCTTTAAAGTTTTTTTATTTTTGGAATAATTTTTAATTCTTTTTAAATGACTCTTATTAATCCACTCCCAAAGATTTTTAGCATTTAAAAATCCCTCTAAATCATAAGCAAAATCAGATAGTTCTTTAAATTCAAAAGTTCCTTTTTCATCTGAAAAACTGTGCCCACAATTCCTCTCCCCGCCCGTGATTCTGTGATTCCCAGTTTTATTTCTTCTCTTAGCTCCGCAAACTTCACATTCTTCATACTGGTCTAGACGCAATATCCAACGCTTTTTTGCTTTCCTTTTTGTAGGCGCATTTTTGTTATACGCACTCATATAAGCAGCAAGCTGTAAAGAGTGTTCGTCCCAAATAGAAGTTCCTGTTTTTATATCAAGAACGCCTAAATCACCATTAATCTCCATCAGAACATCTAATGTGCCAGCATAGTGGTTGTCAAAGTCGTCAACTCTTTTCTCAATATCATTTTCTATATCTAAAATCCTTGTCTTATATTTATCTCTCCATTGCTCAAAAGCAGAAATTGTTGGTAATACCTTCTTGTCTATTTTCTCGCCTTGACCACGCAATATCGCCTCTACTGACTTATGAACCAAAGTCCCCCAATCAGCAGCACCGTTCATAGCCGCTTGAGCAGTGGCAAAATTTTTATGATTACCATAATAGTAAAAAAGCCCTGGCTTAGAAATTACATTAGTAATGCTTGTAACTCTTGGTAACCATATGCCCTGAATTTCATAACCATTGCTTGATTTAAACTGCTCTGCTGTCATTTTTCCGATGGCGTTTTAATTAAAATTTTATACAAACTCTCTAAAAAGTCGCCTCCTGCATAACCAGCGACAAAAGCAACAGCTGTTGAAAAACCAGTGCTAATTACAACTTGAGCTAATTCTTTCACTGCCATAGCTGTTAATATCCCAATAACACCTGACAAAAACATCATAGTAAAAAAATAAGGCAATTTAAATTCAACATTTTTATATGAATACTGGTGTTTAATATATCCCATCAAACCCCTCACAAGTCCTCCGCCAAAACCAGCAATTAAAATAATTAAATAGTCCATAATTTTCTCCCCCCGCCCCCCCTCCTCCCAGCTGGGAATAGGGGGGAGAGAGCATTATTAATGATTAAACTATCTTATCATATTTTTCTCAAAAAACAAAAACGGCCCCTCTAATCGAAGAGCCGCGGTTGAGTCCTTTGAAAGAGCTTTTTGCTTCTTCGTTCCTCTCTCTCCTTTATCACGATTTCCGCCAAAACTTTGGCGTATATTCGCCATCCAGTAGAAGCATGTGGAGTATTCAAGCTCGAGCCGTCTAGTCTGTAAATATCCTTTATATGCTTAATCTCTCCACCCCATTTCTGTTCAAATAGAACAGTAACTGGCGGTTGTAAGTTTCTGTAGGCTACTATTCCGACTCTTATTCCTTCATCTGATTCTGCTACGCTTTCAACCTCTAAATCTTTCACATTGCCTCCCTCTTCTGTTTCTTGGGATTAATCTTCCGAACGATTTCCAAATCAATCTTATCCGGTTCGATGATGAGATTCTCTATTTGGGTAATAGAAACCCCCTTAACCGTCTGCGCTATTTTTGATTCTTTCAACATTAATTCCTTGTCTATTTCTTCTTTGATTCTGATGAATCGTTCAATGTTGAGTTCTTTAAGTCGCATCAATATTGCTTCAGTATCTCGAAGGTTGACTTTCGGGGGTGTCATTCTCCAACTAATCTTTCCAGTTGGCCATTTTACGGTCTTGGTTTTTCCGTTTTCGGTCAGTTCATCTCGATGGCTTTGAGCAAAAGCAAACAGAGCATCAACAAGCTGGTCTCTTTGCTCCTGAATAGGATTTAGCTTGTCGTTTGCCATGGCCTTTACTCGCTCTATATCGTCGTTGATTCCTGTGTTGATTCTCTGAATCTCGCGTTCTTTGTATCCGATCTGTCCCAAGATCTCTGCCGCATCTTTTTCTGTCTGCGGCACAGGAAGCGCCTCTCTCTTAATGCTTTTTTTCTTGACCATTACAGACCTCCTCTTAGATCATTCTCTGATTTAGTTCTTAATGTGCAACAATCTTATTGTACCTTAAATGCCTTAATTCGTCAAATTATTTTAACATT